>CANHTE010000268.1 GCA_947462945.1 Acetobacteraceae bacterium | reverse complement strand
TGGATATTCTCGGCATCGGCAATGCCATTGTGGATGTGCTGGCACCGACGGATGACGCCTTCCTCACGGGCCGGGGGCTGCCCAAGGGCGGCATGCAACTGATTGATACCAACCAGGCCCAGTCGCTCTATGCCGCCATGCCGGCCGGTGTCGAAAGCTCGGGCGGTTCGGCCGCCAATACCTGTGCGGTGGCCGCGGCCCTTGGCGCCAAGGTCGGCTTCCTCGGCAAGGTCGCGGCTGATGAGCTGGGCGCGGTTTTCGCGCATGATATCAAGGCCGCCGGCGTGCATTTCCCGACAGCGCCGCTGGCCTCCGGCGCGCCCACCGCGCGCTGCCTGATCCTGGTGACGCCCGATGGCCAGCGCACCATGAACACCTTCCTGGGCGCCTGCGTCACCTTTGGCCCCGAGGATGTGGACGTGGCCGAGGTCGCGCGGGCCAAGGTGGTCTATCTGGAGGGCTATCTGTTTGACCCGCCGGCCGCCCAGGCCGCCTTCCGCGCGGCCGCCCAGGCCGCGCATGCCGCCGGGCGCAAGGTGGCGCTGACCCTTTCGGACCCGTTTTGCGTCGGCCGCCACCGTGACGCCTTCCGCGCCTTCGTGGCGGAGGAATGCGACATTCTGTTTGCCAATGAGGCGGAAATCCTCGCCCTTTATGAGACCGAGGATTTCGAGGTCGCGGCCAAGCGCGTGGCCCAGGATGTGGAGATCGCGGCCTTGACCCGCAGTGAGCACGGCTCGGTCATCCTGGCGGGCGGCGCGCGCCATGTGGTGGCCGCGCAGCCGACCCAGGTGGTGGACACCACAGGGGCCGGCGATGCCTATGCGGCAGGGTTCCTCGCGGCCTGGACGCTCGGCAAGCCCTTGGCCGAGGCGGGCCGTTGGGGCAGCATCGCCGCCGCCGAAGTGATCAGCCATTACGGAGCCCGTCCGCAGGCCGATCTCAAGGCGCTTGTTGGCTGAAGCCGCCCCGGCCTTTGGTTTTGACGCCGTTTCCAGACCGCCTTGCCAACATGCGAGGCTGAAAATCCCGCAGGAGCCTCGTTGCATGCGCATTCTCCCCTTTGCCGCCGTTCTGCTGCTGGCTGCCCCCGCCTTGGCCCATCACGATGAGCGCCACCCCCCGCTGAACCTGACGGCCCAGGCCGGTCCCGGGGGGGATTCCATCCAGGAATTGCAGCGCCAGCGCCGCAACCCGGAGGTTCCCCCGGGCGTGCAGGCCCAGCGGCGCGACGCGGCCGATGCCGATGCCGCCAGCCTGGATGACGCGGCCGCGCAGCTGCGCGCCGCCAGCACCGCCCTGCGCGCCGGACGCGCCGGCCAGGCCAATGAGTTCCTGGAGCGCGCCGAATCCCGCCTGCTGACCCGCAGTACCGCCCCCGCCATGGCCGGGCAGCCCCTGCAAAGCGGCCCGGTGGGACAGATCGCCGCCGCCCGCGCGGCGATTTTTGCCAATGACCGCGCCAAGGCCCAGCGCGACATCCAAGCCGCGCTCACGGCACTTGATCGTCCAGCACCCAACCGTTCTGCACCGGAGCGGCGCGTCCGGTCATGACGCCGGAGCTGCCCACCGCGCCGCCTGCGATCCAGAATGCGATCCTTGATTGGCTGGCCCGCTTTTCCGCCACGGTGCGGGAGGTGGATTACCGCAGCGCCTACCCTTTCTGGCACCCGCGCATCATCGCCTTCGGCACGGTGCAGCCGATTGTGGAGGGGCTGGAGGTCTTTCGGGACCGGCAATGGGACTCCGTCTGGCCCCGAACGACGGATTTCGCCTTTCGCCTGGATGTGACGCGCGTGCTGGCCAGTCCGGATGGGCAAATGGCGGTTGCCATCGCACCCTTCACCTCCACCGGATATGCGCCGGACGGCACGGCCTTTGACCGGCCCGGCCGCACCACGCTGATTTTGGTCCCTGGTGCATCAGGTTCCGGCGAAGGGGCGGAGCCCTGGGTTGCCGTGCATAGCCACATGTCCCTGGCGCGGGGCGTGCCGGCGGATAGCCACGCCAAGCGTCCGGTCAAGGCACGATAATCCTCAGCAGGTCAGCACCACGCCGCCGCGGATGCGGGAGGACATCGCCTGGTCCAAGCCATTGCCCACCACGATCATGCCGCTGCCATGCGGGGGAAGGGTGAAGGCCCGGCCCAGGAGCTGTGGGTTCACATGGACGTTGGTCATGCGGAAGCCCACGCGAAAGGTCACGGCACGGGGCGAAATGTTGGAAATCTGCACCGAGTAATCGAAGGTTCCACCCGTGCCGATGCGCGCAAAAGCGGCATCCACCCGCAACAATTGCTGGGCCACGCATGTGCCGCCTTGGGCCAGGGCCATGCCGGGAAGCAAAGACCCCAGTAGCAAAGCACCCGGTAGCAAAGCACCAAGCAGCAAAGATGAGGCCAAAGCGGCCACCGGTCGGAGCAAGCGGCGCAGCCTCCAGGGGATAACCGCATGTGATTGCGCATTATCTGGCCGGCTTTGCAAGGCTGCCGGGCCGAAGCATTTCGCCTTCACCGCATCTTCGCTGGCAATTTTCGGCGCGCCCGCCTATGTGTGCGCCGCACAAGCTCAACAACTGAGTCTCACGCCGCCCGGACCTCGTTCTCCCCGGGCATCACCCATGCCCGGAAGTCCTGATCCATGCCCATGCGTAACCTCGCCATCATCGCGCACGTTGACCACGGCAAAACCACCCTGGTGGACCAGCTGCTCAAGCAGGCCGGCACCTTCCGCGAGAACCAGCAGGTCGCTGAACGCGCCATGGATCGCAATGATCTGGAGCGTGAGCGCGGCATCACCATCCTGGCCAAGTGCACCGCCGTCGAGTGGCACGGCGTGAAGCTGAACATCGTGGACACCCCCGGCCACGCCGATTTCGGCGGCGAGGTGGAGCGCATCCTCTCGATGGTGGATGGCTGCGTGTTGCTGGTGGATGCGGCCGAAGGCGTGCTGCCGCAGACCAAGTTCGTGCTGACCAAGGCCCTGGCGCGCGGCATCCGCCCCATCGTGCTGGTCAACAAGGTGGACCGCCAGGACGCCCGCCCGCATGAAGTGCATGACGAAATCTTCGACCTTTTCGCCAATCTCGGCGCCAATGACGAGCAGCTGGATTTCCCGATGCTCTTCGCCTCCGGCCGCCAGGGCTGGGCGGATGAGAGCATGGACGGCCCGCGCGAAAACCTGAACGCGATGTTCGACCTCATCGTCCGCCATGTGCCGGCGCCGACGGTGCTGCCCGACGCGCCCTTCGCGATGAACGCCTCCATCCTCGAATATGACAACTTCCTCGGCCGCATCCTGACCGGCCGCATCGAGCAGGGCACCGCCCGGATGAACATGCCGGTGAAGGTGCTGCGCGCCGACGGCACCACGGTGGAAACCGGCCGCCTGACCAAGCTGCTGACCTTCCGCGGCCTGGAGCGCGTGCCGGTGGAGGAGGCCCATGCGGGTGACATCATCGCCATCGCCGGCCTGTCCGACACCACCATCCCGGACACCATCTGCTCGCCCGACCAGCCCATCCCACTCCCCGCCATTCCGGTGGACCCGCCCACGCTGGCCATGACCTTCCGCGTCAATGACGGCCCGCTGGGCGGCCGTGAGGGCAAGAAGGTCACCTCCCGCCAGATCCGGGACCGGCTGGAGCGGGAGACGGAGGGCAATGTCGCCATTCGTGTGACCGTCTCCACCGAGACCGACGCCTTCGAAGTGGCCGGCCGTGGCGAACTCCAGCTCGGCGTGCTAATCGAGACGATGCGCCGCGAGGGCTTCGAGCTCACCATCGGCCGCCCGCGCGTGCTGATGCGTGAAAACCCCGAGACCGGCGCCCGTGAGGAGCCCTTCGAGGAAGTGCTGGTGGATGTGGATGACGCCTTCACCGGCGTCGTC
>CANHTE010000267.1 GCA_947462945.1 Acetobacteraceae bacterium | reverse complement strand
TGACATCGGCGATGCCATTTCGGACGCGGAGCAGCTTGGCAAGCCGGTCGGTCAGGACGCAGCGCATGACCGGCCAAGTGCGGTGCGCGAACTGGGCTTGAAGGGCGCCGTCAAGCGGCTGGAGGAGCTGGCGGACCTGGCGGTGGAAGCGATTCCCCCCTGCCCCGGCCGTGCCGAATTGGGTGCGCTGATGCGGCAGGAGGCGCGCCGCCTGGTGCCGAAGACCCTCCCCGCCCACGCGTACTGAGTATGGTGGCGCTGACCTCCTCCCTCAGCTGGCGGGACCGCCTGGCCGCTTGGCATGACCGTCTGGTGGCCAGCGCCGATTTCCGCCGTTGGGCCGGGCGCTTCCCGCTGACGCGCGGCATGGCGCGACGCCGCGCGCGCTCGCTGTTCGATCTGGCGGCGGGGTTTGTCTATTCGCAGGTGCTCTATGCCTGCGTCCGGCTGGATCTTTTCACCATCCTTTCCGAAGGCCCCCAGGAGGAGCGCGCCTTGGCGCATCGCCTGGGCCTGCCCGCCGATGCGGCCGGGCAATTGCTGGAAGCGGCCGAGTCGCTCGGCCTGACCAAGCGCCGCAATGGCCGCTGGGCACTGGGGCAGCTGGGCGCGGTGATGGTGGGCAATGCCGCCATCGAATCCATGGTGACGCACCACGCCATGCTCTACGCCGACCTGACGGACCCCGTATCCCTGCTGCGCGGCGAGCGCGGCGGCGGGCAACTGGCCGCCTATTGGCCCTATGCCGGCGTGGAGAAGCCCGAGGCGCTGGGGGATGCGGATGTGGCGCCCTATACGGCGCTGATGGCGGCGTCCCAGCCGATGATTTCATCGGAAGTCATTGATACTTATGACTTCTCCAAGCATCGCTGCCTGCTGGATGTGGGCGGGGGCGATGGCTCCTTCCTGCGCGCCGTGGCGGCTGCGACTCCGAAGCTGAACGTCATTTTGTTTGATCTGCCAGCCGTGGCGGCCCGGGCCGAGTCGCGCTTCGCGGCGGCGGGGCTCGGCGCCCGCGCGCGGGCGGTGGGCGGCGATTTTCATGCCGGCCTTCTGCCGGAGGGCGCGGATATCATCAGCTTCGTCCGGGTTTTGCATGACCATGACGAATCGGATGTGGCCCGCATGTTGCGGGCGGCCCATGCCGCGCTGCCGCCTGGCGGCACATTGCTGGTGGCAGAACCCATGGCCGAAACCCAGGGCGCCGAAGCCATGGGCGCTGCCTATTTTGGCTTTTACCTGCGCGCCATGGGCACGGGGCGGCCCCGCAGCCCGGCCCGCCTCTCCGCCATGCTGGAGGAGGCCGGTTTCCGCCAACCGCGCCTTCTGCCGACCGCCACGCCCTTGCTGACGCGCGTGCTGGTGGCCTCGGCATGACTTCTCTTTCAGACAACGCAAATGAAATGTCCAATTTGCTTGACACTTTAAAGCGTCCGATTAGATTGACACTTCCAAGATGGAAGGGAGACCAGTAACCAGTGGACACCATTGCAGTCCTCATGAGCCAGCCGGAGCACCTGTCGCTCCAGCGCGTTGACCTCCTGCCCCCGGGCGAGGCTGACGTCGTGGTTCATGTCGAGTGGTCGGGCATCAGCACCGGCACTGAGAAGCTGCTTTGGCTGGGCAAGATGCCGAATTTCCCCGGCATGGGTTACCCACTGGTTCCTGGTTATGAGAGCGTCGGCCGCATCATTGAGGCCGGCCCCGATTCCGGCCAGGTGATTGGCAAGCGCGTCTTCATCCCCGGCTCACGCGGCTTCCGGGATGTGCGCGGCCTGTTTGGCGGCGCGGCCCAGCGCCTCATCACCCCCGGCGCGCGCGTCATTCCGGTGGAAGAGAGCCTGGGTGACAAGGCCATCCTCCTCGCGCTGGCCGCCACCGCCTATCACGCCATTGCCGGCCACCCGCCGGAGCTGATCATCGGCCATGGCGTGCTGGGCCGGCTGCTGGCGCGCATCACCATCGCCATGGGGCACCCGGCCCCGAATGTCTGGGAACTCAGCGCCGAGCGCGCCGAGGGTGCCGAAGGCTACGCCGTCCTGACGCCCGAGAGCGACACGCGCCGCGACTATGCCCGGATTTGTGACGCGAGTGGCGACTCCAACATTCTGGACCAACTCGTCAGCCGCCTGCGGGCCGGCGGCGAAATCACCCTGGCCGGTTTTTATGACCGCCTTTCCTTCGCCTTCGCCCCCGCCTTCATGCGGGAGGTGACCATGCGCATCGCCGCCGAATGGCAGGCGCAGGACATGGCCGGCCTGAACGCGCTGATCGCCGGCGGCAGGCTCTCGCTCGATGGCCTGATCACGCATCGCCAAGCCGCCGAAGACGCGCCCGATGCCTATCGCACCGCCTTTGGCGATGCGCGCTGCCTCAAGATGGTTCTCGACTGGAGACAACAAGGATGAATGCTGTGACCGGGAATATGCAGCCCTCCGACGACACCGCTTCGATGGAAGTGATTCCCGCGAAGAAGGAAACGCAGATCATTGCCATCTACGGCAAGGGCGGCATCGGGAAATCCTTCACCCTCGCCAATCTCAGCTACATGATGGCGGCCCAGGGCAAGCGCGTCCTGCTGATCGGCTGCGACCCCAAGAGCGACACGACCTCCCTGCTGTTCGGCGGCCGTTCCTGCCCCACCATCATCGAGACCTCCTCCAAGAAGAAGGCGGCGGGTGAGCAGGTTGTCATCGGCGATGTCTGCTTCAAGCGCGATGGCGTCTTCGCGATGGAGCTGGGCGGCCCGGAAGTTGGCCGCGGCTGCGGCGGACGCGGCATCATCCATGGCTTCGAATTGCTGGAGAAGCTCGGTTTCCACGAGTGGGATTTCGACTATGTCCTGCTCGACTTCCTGGGCGATGTGGTCTGCGGCGGCTTCGGCCTGCCGATCGCGCGTGACATGTGCCAGAAGGTCATCGTCGTCGGCTCGAATGACCTGCAGTCGCTTTATGTGGCGAATAATGTCTGCTCGGCGGTGGATTACTTCCGCAAGCTGGGCGGCAATGTCGGTGTGGCCGGCCTGGTCATCAACAAGGATGACGGCACGGGTGAGGCGCAGGCCTTCGCCGCCGCCGTGGGCATTCCTGTGCTGGCCGCCATTCCCGCCGATGACGACATCCGCCGCAAGAGCGCCAATTACGAAATCGTCGGCACGCCGGGCGGCCAATGGGCAGGGCTGTTCGAAGCACTGGGCGTGCAGGTGGCGGAAGCCCCGCCGCTGCGCCCCACGCCACTGACGCATGAGAACCTGCTGAACCTGTTCAAGGGCGATGCGGTTGGCCGTGGCGTGACGCTGCTGCCGGCCACGATGGAGGATATGTGCGGCGCAAATGTGCTGAACAAGCCCTCCCTCGAAGTGGTTTACGAGGGCGTCTGACGCATGGCGAATGACCCCCTCATCGAGGTCACTTCATCACCCTGCCATGGCGGGCGTGACACCTTCGACGCTGCGGCACGCGCCGCCGGCAAGACGGAGGTGATGGACCAGCTGATGAAGGATTATCCGCGCGGTCCGCATGACCAGCCGCAAAGCATGTGCCCGGCTTTCGGCAGCTTGCGCGTTGGCCTGCGGATGCGCCGGGTGGCGACCATTCTCTCGGGCTCGGCCTGCTGCGTTTATGGGTTGACCTTCACCTCGCATTTCTACGGCGCGAAGCGGACGGTGGGCTATGTGCCCTTCAATTCCGAAACACTGGTGACCGGCAAGCTGTTTGAAGACATTCGCGACGCCGTGCATGAGACGGCCAAGCCCGAGGATTATGACGCCGTCATCGTCACCAATCTTTGTGTTCCCACCGCCTCCGGCGTGCCGCTTGAGCTTCTGCCGAAGGAAATCAACGGCGTTCGCATCATCGGCATTGATGTGCCGGGTTTCGGCGTGCCGACGCAT
>CANHTE010000266.1 GCA_947462945.1 Acetobacteraceae bacterium | reverse complement strand
CGGCAGTGCCCAGACCGTGCCGAGATTCACCGTACCCAGCGTGGAATTCCGCACCTCCACCTGATGGCGCGTTGTCGCCGCGATCAGGTTCAGCGCAAAATTCGGCGTGACGAAATAAGTGCCATCCAGCAACGGGCTTGCCGCGTTGCTGGCATTGGGCGTGCCGCCAATCGACCCGACCGTGCCGCCATTGGTCGGCAGCACGCCGGCCGCGCCGAAGCCTACCACGAAATCCCCGGCCCGCTTGCCGCGCAGCGGTTGCTCCTGCGCCAGGGCGCTGCCCGCGCCCAGCAGCAGCATCGCGGCGGCCGCACATTGTCCCAGGAACTGGAAACGAAATCGCATCATTCTGTCCTCTTTGCAGCCCTTGCTGCCGAGGACGAATCTAGAAGCTGCCTTTTCGCCTCGCGTTGCGCCGCGTCAATTCCTTGTGGGAAGGTTGCGCCGCGCCGAAGCCCCGCCATGCCTGGCAGGTCATCCCTGCCTGCGACCTCATTCCGCGCGGATTTGCGCGCTTTCCACCACGCTGCGCCAGCGGGTGATCTCGGCCTCCTGGAAGCGACGGAAATCGGCGGCGGTTGAGGCCACGACGTCCACGCCCAGCTGATTGAGGCGCTGCCGGCTTTCAGGGTGGCGCAGGCTCTCGATGCAGGCGGCCTCCAGCCGCGCCAGGATGGGCGCCGGGACGCCCGCCGGCGCCATCACCGCCTGCCAGGAGGTGACGACAAAATCCGTCAGGCCCAGTTCGCCGGCTGTCGGAACATCCGGAATGGTGGGGTTGCGGGCCTCGCTGGTGACCATCACCGCGCGCAGCCGCCCGGCCGCGATGTGCTGCGCCACGGTGCCGAGGTTCTGGAAGGTCAGTTGCACATCCCCGGCCAGCAGCGCCGTCGAGGCCGCGGCACCGCCCTGATAGGGGATATGCGTGGCTTCGGTGCGGGTGCGCAGCTTCAGCAATTCCATCGTCAAATGCTCAGAGGAGCCAACGCCCGAAGTGGAGTAGGAGGCGCGCGCCGCATTCGCCCGCAACCAGGCCAAGGTGCCGGCGTAATCCGTGACCGGGATGTGCTGCGGGTTGACCACCAGCACATTGGGCATGGTCACGGCGAGGGTGATGGGTGCGAAATCCCGCACCGGATCATAGGGCAGGTTGGGCCGCAGCGCCTTGTTGATGGCAAAGACGCCGATGGAGCCGGTCATGATCGTATGCCCATCGGCGGCGGCCCGTGCCATGGCCTGGGCGGCCACGGCGCCATTCGCGCCCGGCCGATTCTCCACCACCACCGGCTGGCCAAGCAGCCCCCCCAGCCTTGCCGCGATGACGCGCCCGGTGATGTCGGAAGGCCCGCCCGCCACGAAGGGGATCATCATGGTGACGGGCCGTTGCGGCCATTCCCCCTGGGCTTGCGCCAAGGCATGGAGTGGCAGGAAGGCAGGGGCGGCCAGCAGGGTGCGGCGATGGATCATGGGTGTTCCTCCGGTTTTGCCGGGTATCATGCGGCGCCCCGGCCCGCTTGTCCAAAGCTGAACTTGCCGTCATATCGGCTTCGTTACGGGAGCAGAGACATATGTCCATCGACCTTGAAATCGCCCGCGCCGCGACGCTGTGCCCGATTGGCCAGATCGCCGAGAAGGCCGGCATCCCAGCCGATGCGCTGGAGCCCTATGGCAAGTACAAGGCGAAGATCGCGCTCGATTTCGTGGCCCGCACCCGGCATGACCGCCCACTGGGCAAGCTTGTTCTCGTCACCGGCATCAACCCCACACCGGCGGGCGAGGGCAAGACGACCACCACCGTCGGCCTGGGCGATGCCCTGAACCATATTGGCCAGCGCGCCATGATCTGCCTGCGCGAACCCTCCCTCGGCCCCTGTTTTGGCGTGAAGGGTGGGGCGGCGGGCGGCGGCCATGCGCAGGTGGTGCCGATGGAGGATATCAACCTCCATTTCACTGGCGATTTCCACGCGATCACGGCGGCCAACAACCTGCTCGCCGCCATGCTGGACAATCACATCTACTGGGGCAATGCGCTGGGCATTGATGCACGCCGTATCACCTGGCGCCGCGCGCTGGACATGAATGACCGCGCTCTGCGCGGCATTGTCGGCTCGCTCGGCGGCACCGCCAACGGCTTCCCGCGCGAGGATGGCTTCGACATCGTGGTGGCGAGCGAGGTGATGGCCGCCTTCTGCCTCGCCTATGACCTGGCTGATTTGCAGGCCCGCCTGGGCCGCATCATCGTCGCCTCCACGCGCGAAGGCAAACCCGTGACGGCGGCCGATCTCAAGGCGGATGGCGCCATGGCCGTGCTGCTGCGCGATGCGCTGGCGCCCAATCTGGTGCAGACGCTGGCGGGCTCCCCCGCGCTGGTGCATGGCGGGCCTTTCGCCAATATCGCCCATGGCTGCAACTCCGTGATGGCGACGACGCTGGGCCTGCATCTGAGCGATGTGGTGGTGACCGAGGCCGGCTTCGGCGCTGATCTCGGCGCCGAGAAATTCCTGGACATCAAGTGCCGCCTTGCCGGCCTCGCCCCCGATGCCTGCGTGATCGTCGCCACCATCCGTGCGCTGAAAATGCATGGCGGCGTGGCCAAGGCGGATCTGGGGCGCGAGGATGTGGCGGCGGTGAAGCGCGGCGTCGCCAATCTCGCCCGGCATGTCGAGAACATCCAGAAATTCGGCCTGCCGCCGGTGGTGGCGCTGAACCGCTTCACCGCGGATACCGAAGCCGAAATCGCGGCGGTCCAGCAGGCCATGGCGGCCTTGGGCACCGAAGCCATCCTTTGCACCCACTGGTCGGACGGGGCGGCGGGCACGGTGGATCTGGCGCATGCGGTGATGCGCCGCCTCAATGCAGATGAGGCCACCTTCAAGCCGCTCTACCCTGATGCGTTGCCACTGGCCGACAAGATCGGCACCATCGCGCGCGAGATTTACCGCGCGAAGGATGTCGCCATTCCTGACGCCGTGCGCGCCAAGCTGAAGCGCTTCGAGGAGATGGGCTTCGGCCATGTGCCGGTCTGCATCGCCAAGACGCAATACAGCTTCTCGGCCGACCCGACTGCGCTGGGCGCGCCCGAGGGGCATGTGCTGCCGGTGCGCGATGTGCGGCTTTCGGCCGGGGCCGGCTTCGTGGTGGCCATTTGCGGCGATGTGATGACCATGCCCGGCCTGCCGCGCGTGCCCTCGGCCGAGAGCATTCGCCTCGATGCCGAGGGGCGGATCGAAGGGCTGTTCTGAGGCCCGACGCTACGCTTCGAAGCCCACGAAGCGCAGCATCTTCTCGTTCGGCTCGCGCGTGGAGGTCACGCCATTGGCCGGGAAATCCTCGGCCGGATAGCCGAGCGCGATGCAGGTCATGATCACCTGCTCCTCTGGGATTTGCGCTTCCTCGCGCACGATCTCGGAGCGCATGATGCCCTGGCCATTCACCACCGTGCCCAGGCCACGGTCCCAGGCGGCGAGGCAAATGCCGTAGCTGAGGGCACCGAGATCAAAATGCACCACGGCGCCCGGGTCCAGCACGCGGTCATAGGTCAGCACCAATGAGACGGGTGCGTCGAATTGGCGGAAGCCGCGCATCACCCAATCCTGGCGCATCGGCTTGTCATCGCGCGCAATGCCCATGGCGCCGAACAACTGCACCGCGATGGCCACCTGGCGGGCGCGGTGCACGCCCTCATATTCGCCATGGCTGATGATATCGCGATTGGCCTTCGCCCCTGCGGCCATGGTCTGCATGTTGCGCTGCCGCACGCGCTCCAGCGGCGCGCCGGTCAGCGCATGGACGTGCCAGGGCTGGGTGTTCATCGAGGAGGGCGCGCGCTTCGCGACCTCGATGATCTCCTCGATGACGGCGCGTGGCACCGGATCGGGCTTGTAGCCGCGCACGCTG
>CANHTE010000265.1 GCA_947462945.1 Acetobacteraceae bacterium | reverse complement strand
GACCAAGCACACCTGCACCTGGCGCGGAAAGCAGGTGCAATTGACCGTGACCGAATTCCTGCTGGTCAAGACGCTGGCGCTGCGCCCGGGCCTGGTCAAGAACCGCGACCAGCTGATCGATTCCGCCTATGGCGAGAACATCTATGTGGATGATCGCACCATTGATTCGCACGTGAAGCGCGTCCGCAAGAAGTTCCGCGCGGTGGATGATGAATTCGCGCAGATCGAGACGCTCTACGGCATCGGCTACCGCTACAAGGAGCAATGAGACGAGGCCGCCGGGCAGGTGGCTCTAGCCACCTCGTCCCCCCCCTCGCTAGAGCATGTTCCGTTCGCAAGGGCTCACGTCGCAAGCTCCAGCCCATTGTTTCGTCGAGCATCTTTATCCGATCAAGCGGTTCCGTTTGATCGGATGATGCTCTAGCCTCCCCGCATGCTCACCGTTCTTGAACCCGAATCCCTCTACCCCGACACGCTGCTCGAACAGCGCGTGATGGGGGACAGCGTCCGCATCCTCCAGGGAGGCGCCAAAAAATCCCTGCTCGAATTGCCGGATGAGCTATGCGCCCAGGCCGAGGGGCTGATGACATTGCGCCTGGCCGTGCCGAAGGAGGCGCTGGCCAGGTTCCCCAAGCTGCGCGTCGTCATCCGCATGGGCGTGGGCTATGACCGCGTGGACCGCGCCTATTGCGCCGAGCGTGGCATCACCGTCTGCAATGTTCCGGATTACGGCACGCAGGAGGTGGCGGATACCGCCATCGCGCTCGCTGTCTCCCTCCGGCGCGGTCTGGTGCTGCATCACGACGCGCAGCGCTCGACACCCCCCGCCCCCTGGGGCGTTTTGCCCAATCGCATCGTCCGGCGGTTCGAGGTGCAGCGCTTTGGCATTCTCGGCCTGGGTCGCATCGGCACGGCGGTGGCGCTGCGGGCCAAGGCGCTTGGCTTCAAGGTGCTGTTTTTCGACCCTGCCCTGCCCAATGGCGCGGACCGCGCCATTGGCGTGGAACGGGTGGAGAGCCTGGACGCGCTGATGGCGCAATCCGATGTGCTGTCCATCCATTGCCCGCTGACGCGCAACACGCGCGGCCTGGTGGGCGCCCGGGAATTGGCGCTGCTGCCGCAGGATGCCGTGGTGGTGAACACCGCGCGCGGCCCCATCCTGGATATCGGCGCGCTGGAGGCCGCCCTGCGCTCCAACCACCTCGCTGGCGCCGGGCTGGATGTGATCCCGGTGGAACCACCGGTCGAGCCGATTCCAGGCCTGTTGCGCGCCTATCGCGCGAGTGAGAGCTGGTTGATGGGGCGTCTGGTCATCATACCGCATGTGGCCTTCCACAGCCCTGAAGCCTGGGATGACATCCGCCTGAAATCGGCCGAGACGATGCGCGACGTGCTGGTGCGCGGCCTGCGCACCAACGTCATTCCGCCCGAATCCGACTGACGGCCGCCATGCTGGATGCCACGCATGATCCCGCCCGCCGCTCCTGGGTGGAATCGGCGCAGGGCCATGCGGATTTCCCCATCCAGAACCTGCCGCTGGGGCTGTTCACGCCCCCGGGTGGCCATGCGCCGCGCGCCGGCGTCGCCATTGGCAATGCCATATGGGAGCTGGAGGAGGCGCCTGCCGATGGCACGCTGAATGCCTGGCTGGCGGCGGGTGAGGGCCCGCGCCGCGCGCTGCGCGCCCGTCTGATGGAGGAACTCACCGCCGGCAGCCCAGCACAATCCCGCCTGGCGCCGCGCCTGCATCAAGCCGACGCCTGCCGGATGCATGTCCCGGCGCGCATCGGCGACTATACGGATTTCTATGTGGGCATTCACCATGCCACCGCGGTGGGCAAGCTGTTCCGCCCGGACAACCCGCTGCTGCCGAATTACAAGCATGTGCCCATCGGGTATCACGGCCGCGCATCCTCCATCATCGCTTCGGGCACGCCCTTTCGGCGCCCTCGGGGGCAGTTGCCGCGCGCCGGCGGGCCGGTCTTCGGCCCCTGCGAAAAGCTGGATTACGAGCTGGAGCTGGGCATCTGGATCGGCCCCGGCAATGCGCAGGGCGCGCCCATCCCGCTGGAGGAGGCCGGCCGGCATATCGCCGGCTTCTGCCTGCTGAATGACTGGTCCGCGCGGGACATCCAGGCCTGGGAGTATCAGCCCCTCGGCCCCTTCCTGGGCAAGAGCTTCGCCACCAGCATCAGCCCCTGGATCGTGACGCCGGAGGCGCTGGCCCCCTTCCGCACGGCACCCCTGCCCCGCCCCGAGGGCGACCCCGCCCCCCTGCCCTACCTGACCGACGCAACGGACCAGGCCCAGGGCGGCTTCGATATCGCGCTGGAGGCCTGGCTGCTGACCCCCGGCCTGGCCGCCCAGGGACTGCCGCCGCACCGTATCGCCGACAGCAATGCGCGGCACATGTATTGGACGGTGGCGCAGATGGTGGCGCATCACAGCTCCAATGGCTGCAACCTCAATCCGGGGGATCTGCTCGGCTCGGGCACCATTTCGGGGCCGGAGCGTGATGGCTATGCCAGCCTGCTGGAAGCCACGCAGGGCGGCGCGCAGCCCATGCACCTCGCTTCGGGCGAAGAACGACGCTTCCTGGAGGATGGGGATGAGGTGATTCTGCGCGCACAGGCACGGCGTGCGGGCTTTGTTTCGATCGGCTTTGGGGAATGCCGGGGGCGCGTGCTGGCGGCGGTCTGAAGGGACCAAGCCCCCTCAGCCGGCAGCGCGCGCTGCTGCCTGGATGCGCCCCAGCACCGCCATCACCCCGTTGCGGCGCGACAGGCTGAGATGCTCGCCCAGGCCAAGGCGCGTCAGGAATTCCGCGTCGGTCGCCAGGATTTCAGACGGCGTGCGGCCATTCAGTACGCGCATCAGCAGTGCCAGCAGCCCTTGCACAAAGGCCGCATCGCTGCCGGCGCGGAAATGCAGCCGCCCGCCCTCCGCGCGCGGCACCAGCCACACACGGGACTGGCAGCCCGAGACGCGGTTGGCCTCCACCATCTCATCCGCCGTCAGGCCGGGCAATTCGCGCCCCATATCCATCAGGTAACGATAGCGATCCTCCCAATCATCAAAGAGGGAAAAACCCTCCTCCAGATCGGTGATCACCTCCTCAATGGTCGAGGCGGCATCCAGCGTCATGTGGACTTGGCGAAGACGACGAGCTGGTCACTGGCGGTGAGCTTGTCGATCTTTTCGATGGCCGCATATTCGGCGGCCAGGCGCTCCAGCGCCTGCTCATAGATCTGGCGTTCGCTGAAGGACTGGTCGGGCTGGCCGGCATTGCGCTGCAGGTCACGCACCACTTCCGCGATCTGAATGGGATCGCCGCTGTTGATCTTCGCCTCATATTCCTGGGCGCGGCGGGACCACATGGTGCGCTTGATCCGTGCACGGCCCTTGAGCGTATCAATGGCGGCCTCGAACTCCTTCTGCGTGAACAGCTTGCGCAGCCCGGCCGTGGGCACCTTGTTGACCGGCACGCGCAGCGTCATGCGGTTTTCGTCGAAGGTGACGACGATCATGTGGTGGTCCATCCCGGCCACTTCGATCACTTCGATGCCCTGCACCGTGCCCACGCCATGCGTCGGGTAAACCACATGGTCACCGGCCTTGAACTCGACCTTGGGGCCGGGTGGGCGGGGCGGGGTGGCCTGGCCCTCGGCAAAGCCGGGGCGGCCCGGGCTGCGCACCGCAAAGGAGGGCGGCATGTTGGGCCGGCCCATGGGCGGGCGGGGCGACATCGGATTGCCCGTGTTGCGGATCGGCATGTTCGGCGGCGCCGCGACGATGATCGAGGGGCGCGGACCGGCAGCCACCGGGGCTGGCATGGTGGCGGGCACGTCCGGCTTGGGCGCCGCGCTCACTTTTTCCGGCGCGGATTTCACGGGGGACTTGGCCTCGGGGGCCTTGCTTTTGG
>CANHTE010000264.1 GCA_947462945.1 Acetobacteraceae bacterium | reverse complement strand
GGCCGGGCTTTTCCGCCCCCTGCACGAATTCCTCGCCCTCTCGCAAGATGATGGGCAATTGGCCGCGCAGATAATCCTCCCGCAGGCGCAGATTGACGAAGCCGGGGCCGGCGGGCGCGGCCTCCTCCACCTCGGGCAAGGCACGCAGCGCCGCCGCCAGATCGGCCGCCAGCTTGGGCGGCGCCAGCTTCGCGAGCTTGCCCACCACAAGCGCGGCATTGGTGGCCATGTCGCCATGGCTCGCCTCGCGCGGGGGCTCCATGGTGACGCGCGCAAACGCCTCCTCCGGCAATTCGGGCAGAAGCGCGCGGAGCGCCGTGATGGTGCGGTCGCGCAGATGGGCAAAGATGTCGTGGCTCATGATGCGACGCTTGTGACGCCGCACGGGCGTTTCGCGCAAGAGGCAGGCCAGGGGCGCTGCCCCTGGACCCAGGCAGGGAACCAGTCCCCTGCCCCCTGCTACGAAGCGCGGATCATCTCGGCGGCGCGCTCTGCCGTCATCAGGACGGCGGGGTGGATGTTGGAGCTGGGCATCAGGGGGAAGACCGAGGCATCCACCACGCGCAGGCCTTCCACCCCGCGCAGGCGCAGCTGCGTGTCCAGCGGCGCCTGCTCATCCGCACCCATGCGCACCGTGCCGCAGGGGTGATAGACCGTCGTGCCGGCCTCCCGCAGATAAGCCAGGGTGGTGTCGTCATCCGAGACTTCGCGGCCAGGCACCAGTTCTTCCTCGATCAGGCCGGCGAAGGGCTGGGTTGCCGCGATGCGCCGGGCCAGCTTCGCCGCCTCCAGCATCACCCGCACATCATGGGGGTGCGTCAGGTAATTCGCCTGGATGCGGGGCTTGTCCTCGACATTCGGGCTGCGCAGCGTGATCTCGCCCCGGCTGTCCGGGCGGCATTGGCAAAAATTGAAGGTGAAGCCCGGCTGCTTGTGCAACTCCGCCGCTGATACCCCCTTGGGCGCATCCAGCGAGAAATTCACGAACTGAAACTGCACCTCCGGCTCCTCCGAGCCTGGGAGCACCCGCGCAAACAGGCTCGCTTCCGAGGCGCCGACGGTCATGTGCCCGCGCCGGCCCAGCGCCCATTCCAGGCCCATCTTGGCCATCTTCAGCGGGTTGGCCATGGTCTCGTTCAGCGTATCGGCAGGCTTGGTGCGGTACGCGTAGCGCACCAGCATATGGTCCTGGAGGTTCCGGCCGATCTGCGGCGAATGCACCCGCGTCTCGATCCCCAGGGCCTGCAAATCCGCCCCATCGCCAATCCCCGAAAGCATGAGCATCTTCGGGCTCTCGATCGCGCCGGAGGAGAGGATCACCTCACGCCGCGCGCGATGCGTCTCCTCCGTCCCGTCCGGCCCACGCACCACGACGCCGACGCAGCGTGTGCCTTCAAACACCAGGCGCAGGCCCAGCCGCTCGGTCAGCACGCGCAGATTGGGGCGCTTCAGCGCGGGGCGCAGGTAAGCGACTGCGGGGCTCCAGCGCCGGCCCTTATGGACGTTGAGCTGGTTGGGGGCCACGCCCTCGAACCACTCGCCGTTGTTGTCGGCATTGCGGGGGAAACCCAGGCTCTCGCAGGTCTCGACAAAGGCGCGGCAGCCGGGCGTGGGGCGCGGCACTTCCGCGATTTGCATGGGGCCGTCCTGGCCGCGCAAAGGGTTGGCCGGGCCGTTGAAGGTCTCCAGCTTGCGGAAGGCCGGCAGGCAATCATCATAGGACCAGCCGCGCGCGCCGGATTGCGCCCAGCGGTCATAATCCCGGGGTGAGCCGCGCAGAAACACCAGCCCATTCACGCTGCCCGAGCCACCAATGACGCGCCCGCGCGGCCAATAGACCTGGCGGTTGTTGAGTTCGGGCTCTGGCTCGGTCTGGTAGTTCCAGTCGAATTTCTTGGTAACGTAGAGCTTGGCGAAGCCCATCGGGATATGAATCCAGGGGTTGCGGTCCCAGGGGCCGGCTTCCAGCAGCGTTACCTGGTTGCCGGGCACCTCGGAAAGTCGTGCCGCCAGCACGCAGCCGGCCGAGCCGCCGCCCAGGATCACATAGTCGGATTCGCTCACCGCGCTGGCCTCCCTTGCCGCTTTTGGGGCAGCATGCCTTCCACAGGGCGTGCCGTCACCCGGCTTTCATGCCCGAGCAGGCGCAACGCAACAATCTTACGGCATGCGGCGTAACCTTCCGCGCCCAGTCTTCGTATCGGAGCCCAGATGCCCGGCCCTCACACCACACACCGGCCCGGCAGAAGGCGTTTTCGGACCTGGCATCTGGCTGGGTGGGCGCGAATGAGGAAGCCTGTGTCAGCCCGCCCATGTCGCAATCGGCCCCTTTACCCATCGGCTTCGCCACAATGAGTGGCACGGATGAGCGCGCTCAGCGCGATGAGCGCTGGTCAGCCCTCATGGCGCGTGCACAGTCCGGCGATGCCCGCGCCTATGACACTCTGCTGCGCGAATGCGTGCCTTTGCTGCGCGCCATCTGCCGCCAGCGCCTGCGCGAACCCGCCGAGGTCGAGGATGCGGTGCAGGACACGCTGCTCACCCTGCACCGCGTCCGCGCCACCTATGATCCTGAGCGCCCCTTTCGGCCCTGGATTGCCGCGATTGCCGAGCGCCGCGCGCTGGATCGTGGCCGGGGCGTGGCACGTAGGCACGCCCGCCTGACGGAACTGGAAGCGGCCGACCATATCGGCATGGATGGCGATGCCGAGGCCAAGCTCCTCTCGGCCGATTTGCACGCGGCAGTGGGGGAACTCCCGGCCGCACAGCGCACCGCCCTGCAACTGACCAAGATCGAAGCGCTCTCCCTGGCTGAGGCAAGTGCGCGGTCCGGGATGTCCATGGGAGCATTGAAAGTGGCCACCCATCGCGCGGTTCTCACCCTGCGGCGGAAATTCGGCAAGGAATGATGAGCATGCGTACCGAAGACCTGATCTCCCAATTGTCGCTCGGCCTGAAGCCGGTGCGCCGGCTGCCCTCGCCGCTCGCCATGCTGGGCCTGTGGAGCCTGTTCTGCGCCGGCATCATTGGTGCTGCGCTGCTCATCTCCGGCCTGCGGGCGGATTTCGCCGCCTGGCTGCTGCATGGCTTTGACCTGTACCACCTGATGTCCGCCGCCCTGGTGGCGCTGACCGCGGGCTATGCCGCCTTCCAGCTGGCCCTGCCTGATCGGGACCAGCGCTGGGCCTTGCTGCCGGTGCCGCCGGTGGTGGGCTGGCTGGTCACCATGGGCTGGGGCTGCCTGGAGGATATCACGCGGCTGGGGCCGGAGGCGTTGAGCCTGACCATCAGTTTCCCCTGCCTGGGCTTCATCATCGGGCTCGGCGTGCCGATGACGGCGGCCATCGTTTTCCTGACGCGCCATGCGGCCCTGTTGCGGCCCATGCCGGTGGCGGCGCTGGGCGGGCTTTCGGCGGCGGCCTTTGCCAGCCTGGGCCTGACCCTGGTGCATGAGCTGAATGCGGCGGTGATGGTGTTGGTGTGGCATGGCATCGCCGTGCTGGTCGTGACCTGCATCGGCGCGCTCACGGGGCCGCTGCTGATGCAGCGTGCGGCCATGTGATCGGCCGCCGCGCAGCCATTGCCCTGCCCATCACGGCGCCGCTGGCCGCGCGCGCCGAAGCGCTTGACCCTCGCCTCATTCAGGCTGGCTGGCGCCTCCAGCCGGTGCGGGGCCGCGCCCTGGCGCAATTCACGCAGGATGAGGGAGGCATCATCACCATCAGGGCGCAGGATGCGGTGGGGTTTCTGCTGCGCGCCTTTCCGCACCCGGCCCAGAACCTCACATGGCGCTGGCGGGTGGAGAGCGCCGCCGCGCCGAGCGATGCGGGACAGCGCGGCAGTGATGACCGCTCCGCCGCCCTGCACATTCTGTTTGCCGCAACCCAGGGCGGGGTGTTTTCCGCGATGCGGCGCGGATTGACGCCGGATGGCATGTCCGGGCGCGGCCTGACCTATTGCTGGG
>CANHTE010000263.1 GCA_947462945.1 Acetobacteraceae bacterium | reverse complement strand
GGGTCCCCGCGCGCATGACGGCGCAGGGCGTGGCGCGCGATCTCATCGGCGATGCGCGGGTGGTGGTGCTGCTGGCCGCACCGGATGGCCTGCCGGCAGGCTTTGTCACCGGCCACCCCTTCTACGACAGCAGGGCAAGCCGCTGGGGCTGCATCATGAATGACCTGTATGTGGCGCCAGAGGCCAGGCGGCAGGGGCTGGGGCGTGGCCTGGTCTCAGCCCTGGCCCGCGCGGTGGCCGAGGATGGCGGCGAATTCCTCCGGTGGCATGCGAATGAGGGAGACCTGACGGCGCTGGCCTTCCACCAGGGCATCGGCGCTCAAGGGGGGCGGACCCATGATTTCCTGCTCGATGGCGCCGGCTTCGCGGCCCTGACAGAAGCCGCATGAGCGCGAGCGCGGAGGCAGACATCGCCCGGCTGATCCTCGAAATCACCGAGCATGACCGGCGCTATTACGAGCAGGACGCGCCCAGCATCAGCGATGCCGATTACGACGCGCTGATGCGGCGCCTGCGGTCCCTCGAAGCCAATCACCCTGCCCTGCTGCGCGCGGATAGCCCCACCCAGAAAGTCTCGGGCCGCGCGGCCGAGGGCTTTGCGAAATCGCGCCACCTGGCCCCCATGCTCAGCCTCGACAACGCCTTCGCACCCGGGGATTTTTCCGAATTCGCAGCCCGTATCCGCCGCTTCCTGAGCCTGCCCGAGACCGCGCCGCTCGATTTCATCGCCGAGCCCAAGATCGATGGGCTGAGCGTGAACCTGCTCTACGAAAACGGCCGCTTCGTGAAGGGCGCCACGCGCGGTGATGGCGCCGAGGGTGAGGACATCACCGCCAATCTGCTCACCATTGCCGAGGTGCCGCGCCAATTGCCGGCCCCCTTCCCCGCACTGATCGAAATCCGCGGTGAGATCTTCATGGACCGCGCTGATTTCGAAGCCTTCCGCGCCACCCAGGAGGCCGCGCTGGCCGAGCGCGAGGCCCGCAAGGGGCGCGGGGAAAAGCTCGGCCCGGCCGTCACCATCCCCGTCAATCCGCGCAACGCGGCGGCGGGTTCCCTGCGGCAATTGGATGCCAGCATCACCGCCCAGCGGCCGCTCAAGCTTTTTGCCTACGCGATGGGGGAGGCGAGCGAAGCCCCGGCCACCACCCATCAGGGCTGGCTGGAGACGCTGAAGCGCTGGAGCTTCCGGGTGAACCCGCTTTCAACCCCTGTGAGTGATGGCGCGATCGATCTCCTTCAGGAAACCCCTGCGGCCTTCCAGGCCCGGATGGGACGGGAGCGCCCATTGCTCGCCTATGAGATTGACGGCGTGGTCTACAAGCTGGACCGGCTGGATTGGCAATCGCGGCTTGGCTTTGTCGGCCGCGCGCCGCGCTGGGCGATCGCCTGGAAATTCCCGGCGGAGCAGGCACGGACCAGGCTGCTGCGCATCGAAATTCAGGTGGGGCGCACCGGCGCGCTGACCCCGCGCGCGGTGATGGAGCCCGTGTTTGTCGGCGGCGTCACCGTCACCCATGCCACGCTGCACAATGAGGATGAGATCGCCCGCAAGGATATCCGCGAGGGCGACACCGTCATCCTCCAACGCGCGGGGGATGTGATTCCGCAGGTGGTCGAGGTGGTGGATGCCGGGCGCGAAGGCCGCCCGCCACCTTACGTTTTCCCATCCATCTGCCCGGCCTGCGGCAGCCATGCCGTGCGGGAGAATGAGGATGTGGTGCGCCGTTGCACCGGCGGGCTGATCTGCCCGGCGCAAACCGTGGAGCGGCTGCGCCATTTCGTCGGCCGCCGCTGTTTGGATATCGAGGGCATGGGCGAGGAGCGAATCGAAACGCTGCACGCCATGGCATTGCTGCGCGGCCCCGCGGATATCTTCCGCCTGCACCGGCACGCCGCGCGACTGGAACAGCTGGAGGGCTGGGGCAAGCTTTCGACGCAGAAGCTGTTCGACGCCATCGAGGCGCGGCGCAACCCGCCGCTGGAACGCTTCCTCTTCGCGCTCGGCATTCGGCGCATCGGGGAGCAGAATGCCAAGCTGCTGGCGCGGCATTACCATTCCATCGCTGCGTTGCGCGCGAAGATGGAAGCGGCCCGCATCATCGGCAGCGAAGCGCGTGAGGAATTGGGCAGCATCCAGGGGATTGGCCCGGCGATTGCCACGGAACTCGTGGAATTCTTCGCCGAGCCGCATAATCTTGAGGCGCTGGAAGCCTTGCTGGCCGAAGTCATGCCCGAGGATGCGGCGGTGATCGAGGGCGGGAATAACCCCTTCGCCGGCAAGGCGCTGGTGTTCACCGGCACGCTGGAGGCCCTCTCCCGCCAGGAGGCGGAGGCGCGGGCAGAGGCCCTGGGCGCCAAGGTCACGAAGTCCGTATCGAAAAAGACGGATTTCGTCGTGGTGGGCGCCGATGCGGGCTCCAAGGCGGCAAAGGCGGCGGAGCTTGGCGTCACGGTGCTGAGCGAGGCGCAATTCCGGGATATGGCCGGGCTCACGTAATGCCGCCAGCGGAGGCAAGGCTGACGACGCGGATGCGCGGCCTCCATCGCCCATCCATCATGATCTCAGAACCTCCCGGAAGCATATTCACGCCAAGCGCGGTCGCGGAGCGGAAAAGGGCCGCAGGCAAAAATCCGCGACCTTCCATCAGGTCCCGGATGCCTAACCCGACGTTAAGATTTGGCCGTTACGCCCTAGGCCATGGAACCCGTCCAAGCCGCCGCCACGCCGCAACCCACGGCATCGCCGCCCACCACACGAACGCGCGGCGTGCCCCAGGGTTCTTTCCAGGTGGCCTTGGCAGGTGCGCAGGACGCCACGCCCCGCACGCGCGGTGTTGCGCTCTCCGGCGTCGGCGGGCGGGCCTGGCAGGCGGCGCCCAATCCCGAATTCCGCCACCGCATCGCTCAGGCCGAGCGCAGCGCCGAGCATGTCCGGGATGGCTATGGCGTGCGGAACCCGCGCTCGGGTGCCTTGGGGCGCTATCAATTCCTTCCGAATAGTCTGCTTGATCTGGGCTGGAAGAACGCCCAGGGCGGCTGGACCCCCTTGGCCGAGTCACACGGTGTGCGCAGCGAGTCGGATTTTCTGGCCAGCCCCGCCGCACAGGAAGCCGCGATGTCCCATTTCCTTCGCCGCGTCGAAGTGCAGCTGGACCGCAATGGCGTCATGACCCGGCAGGGCACGGCAGTGCGTGGCTTGAATGGCGAGGACATCACCCTGACCGAGGGCGGCATGGTGGCGGCCGCGCATCGGCGTGGCTCCGGCATGCTGGCGCGCTACCTCGCACATCGGCAAAACACGCCGGACGCCACGCTCTCCTCACGCGAGCGTTCAGCCTTCCAGGCCGTCGAGCGGCGCTTGCAGGATTTCGAGGGCGTCGCCTATGCCAGCATGCGGCCGACGCGCCCCACGCGCGCGCTCGCCGCGGCGCCGAGCACAACCGCACCGCCTTCGTAATCAACGCCCTTGCCCGACTCCGCCGCATGGCCACATGGGTGGGCGATGCTGCACATGCTCAAGCTTTCCGTCGGCCCCAAGGATGTGGCGCAATTGCGCGGCATTCAGAAACTGCGCGCCCTGACTGACCCGCCCCTGCGCCATCAGACGCGCATGCCCCCCAAGCGCCGCGAGGAAATCCTGGATGGCGGCAGCATCTACTGGGTCGTGGCGGGCTTCCTGCAAGTGCGCCAGCGCATCCTGGACATCATCGAGGATGACTGGGGCGATGGCACGCCCTGCTGCGGCCTGGTGCTGGACCCGAAGCTGGTGATGGTGGAAGCCCGCGCCACCAAGGCCTTCCAGGGCTGGCGGTACCTCACGCCCGAGGACGCCCCTGCGGATATCCGGGAAGGTGCTGCGGCCTCCGGCATGGAGAGTTTGCCGGATGCGCTGAAGGCGGCGCTGCGCGAGGCGCGGCTGATTTAGCGGGGTTTTGAAGAACGGGGCGGTGGATCGAGGAGCCAGCC
>CANHTE010000262.1 GCA_947462945.1 Acetobacteraceae bacterium | reverse complement strand
CGCATGCTGGCCGGCTTCATGCTGCCAAGCGGGGGCACCGCCCGGATTTGTGGTGAGGATGTGGTGCAACGCCCCGTGGCGGCCAAGCGCAACCTCGGTTTCCTGCCCGAAGGCGCGCCCACCTATCCGGAGATGAGCGTCACGGATTTCCTCGCTTTCTGCGCCCGCATCCGCGGCTTCTCCGGCGCCGAGGGCCGCGCGAAGGTAGAGCACGCCATGGCGCTGACCCAGCTGGAGGGGGTGCGCCTGCAGCCCATCGAGACGCTCTCCAAGGGCTTCAAGCGCCGCGTCGGCCTGGCGCAGGCGCTGCTGCACTCGCCCCCCGTGCTGGTGCTGGACGAACCCACGGACGGCCTGGACCCCAACCAGAAGCATGAGGTGCGCGAATTGATCCGCGCCATGGCATCGGAAAAGGCCATCATCATCTCAACCCATATCCTGGAGGAGGTGGCCGCCGTCTGCACGCGCGCCATCGTCATCGCGCGCGGACGCGTGCTGGCCGATGCAACGCCGGCCGAATTGGTGGCCGATGGGCGCAGCATGGAGGAAATGTTCCGCGCCCTGACGCTGGGAGAGGCCGCATGAACGCCTCGCTCACCGTGGCACGGCGCGAATTCGCCGCCTATTTCGCCACCCCCGTCGCCACCGTCTTCATCGTGATCTTCCTGGTGCTCTCGGGCGCACTGACCTTCACGCTGGGAGGCTTTTTCGCGCGTGGGCAGGCCGATTTGCTGCCGTTCTTCGGCTTCATCCCCTGGCTGTTCCTGTTCCTGGTGCCTGCGCTGACCATGCGCCTCTGGGCCGAGGAGCGGCGGCTGGGCACCATCGAACTCCTGCTGACGCTCCCCATCACGGCCGGCCAGGCGGTGGTGGGCAAGTTCCTGGCCGCCTGGGCCTTTTGCGGCGTGGCCCTGCTGCTGACCTTCCCCTTGGTGCTGACCGTGAACCTGCTGGGCGAGCCGGATAATGGCGTGATCCTGACCGGCTATCTGGGCTGCTTCCTGGTGGCCGGCGCCTATCTCGCCATCGGGGCCGCGATTTCGGCACTGACGCGCAACCAGGTGATTGCCTTCGTCCTGGCCGTCGCCGGTTGTTTCCTGTTTGCCGCGGCCGGCTCCCCGGTGGTGACGGAGTTCCTGACGTCCAACCTGCCCTTGCTGGCGGAAGTGGCGCGCGGCCTGAGTGTCACCGAGCGCTTCAACGGCTTCACCCGGGGCGTGATTTCAGCGCGCGATGTGATCTTCTTCGCCAGCTTCATCGCCTTCTGGCTCTTCGCCAATGCCGTCATCCTCGAACACAAGAAGGCGGATTGAGGCCATGCGGAATTCTCGCCTCACCCTCTCGGTTATGGGCCTCATGGCCGCACTCGGCCTTGCCATCGGCGTGAACATGCTGGCCGAGCGCCTGCTCTCCGCCGCCCGCGTGGACCTCACGGAAAACCAGCTCTACACGCTCTCGCCCGGCACCAAACAGGTGCTGTCCGGCCTGCGGGACCCCATCACGCTGCGCTTCTTCTACTCCCGCAAACTGGGGGCCGAGGCCCCCCAATTCGGCGCCTATGCCGAGCGCGTGCGCGGCATGCTGCGGGAATATGTCGCGGCTTCCGGCGGCAAACTGCGCCTCGAATTCTTCGACCCCGAGCCCTTCTCGGATGTCGAGGACCGCGCCATCGCGCTGGGCATGCAGGGCGTGCCGCTCGATCAGGCAGGCGAGCAGGTGTATTTCGGCCTCGCTGCCAGCAACCAGGTGGATGAGGAGCGCAGCATCCCCTTCTTCCAGCCGGAGCGCGAGCGCTTTCTGGAAGCGGACCTCACGCGCCTGGTGTTTGAGCTGTCCAGCCCGGTGAAGCCGGTGCTGGGCGTCATGTCGCCCTTGCCGCTGAATGGCGACCCGCGCGCGATGATGCTGCGCCAACCCGCTTTGGCGCAGCCGCAGGTCATCATGCGCCAGCTGCGCGAAAGCTTCACCGTGCAGGACATCGCCTTCGACGCGCAGGTGATTCCGAATGAGGTGCAGATGCTCCTCCTCGCCCACCCGCAGGATTTGCCGGAGGCCGCGCAATATGCGGTGGACCAGTTCGTCATGCGCGGCGGCAAGCTGTTCCTGATGCTGGACCCGCATAGCGAAATGCAGGCCAGCCGGCCGGGGCCGGGTGGGCGCCCGCCCACCAACACCGCCTCCACCCTGCCCCGCCTGCTGGAAGCCTGGGGCATCGAAGCCCCGGCCGACCAGGTGGTGCTGGATTTGCGCGGCGCCTGGCGCGTGCGCGCCGCACCGACCGAGCGTGTGCAGGCGGTGGATTACATCGCCTGGTTCAACCTCCAGGGTGACAGTGTGAACCGCCAGGAAGTGGCCACGGCGCTCATCGAGCAGGTGACGGTCGCCTCCGCCGGCTATCTGCGGCCCCGCCCCAATGCGGGGATCGAGTTCATCCCGCTGCTGACCAGCTCAGCCCAGTCCATGCTGCTGGATGCGGCGCGGGTGCGCAGTGAGCCCTCACCCACGCGCATCCTCTCGGAATTCCGGGCGGACGGCGAACGCCGCGTCATTGCCGCGCGCGTGCGGGGAAATCTGCGCAGCGCCTTCCAGGAAGGCGCGCCCGCCGCCGCCGAGGGCGTGGAACGCCCGGCCGATTTCCCAGCGCATCGCAACCGCAGCGAGGGGCCGGCGAATCTGGTCATCATGCATGACACGGATGTGCTGGAGGACCGTTTCTGGGTCCGCGTGCAGGAATTCTTCGGCCAGCCGATGGCCACGCCCTTCTCCGGCAATGGCAGCTTCGTGGTGAATCTGGCCGATACCCTGGCCGGCTCGGACGCCATGATCAGCCTGCGCTCACGCGGGGAATCGCAGCGGCCCTTTGAGGTGGTGGACGATATCCGCCGCCGCGCCGATGCCGAATTCCGCCAGAACGAACAGCAATTGACCGAGCGCCTGCAAGCCACCGAACGCCGCCTGCGCGAATTGCGCCAGGGCACGGGGGCCGCCCAGGGCGAGGCGAATGCCCGCAACACCAACCAGACCGTCATCACCGCCGAACAACGCGCCGAAATTGACCGCGCGCGGGAGGAAATCGCCAATACCCGCCGCCAGTTGCGGGCCGTGCAACTGGAACTCCGGCGCGATATCGAAACGCTGGAAACCTGGCTGCGCGTCTTCAACATCGCCTTCGTGCCGGTGCTGCTGACCGTTTTTGCCGTCGGGCTGGGCATTCTCCGAACGCGCCGTCGCGCGGCGGCGCGCGCATGATCGCCAAGCGCAGCCTGATCCTGCTGGGTGGGGCGGCGGCGGCCAGCCTGGGCGCGGCCATGCTGCTGCGCCCCGAGGGCGAGACCCAGGGGCAAATCACCCCCGGCGCCCTTGCCTTCCCCGGCCTGGCGCCCCGGCTGGCGGCGGCCCAGCGCCTCGAAATCCTGCGTGGCGGGCAAACCACCACCTTGATTCGCCAGGGCGAGAATTGGGGCCTCGCCGAAACCCATGGCTACCCCGCCCGGCCCGAGCGCATCCGGGAAACCCTCACCGGCCTCACCGAATTGCGCCTCTCGGAAGAACGCAGCGCGGACCCGGCGCAATGGTCCCGCCTGGGCGTCGAGGACCCCATGGCCCCCGGCAGCACCGCCACCCTGCTGCGCGTGCTGGACGCGCCGGGCAATGTGATCGCCGAGGCCATCCTGGGCCGCCGCCGCATGCGCACCCAGGGCAACCAGCCGGAGGGCGTCTATTTCCGCCGCCCCGGCGAGAACCGCGCCTGGCTGGCCGAAGGCCGCCTGGGCGCCGAATCCGACCCCTCGCTTTGGCTCAACCGGGACCTGGCCAGCCTGGCCCCCGCCCGCCTGCGCCGCGTGGAGATCAACCGCAGCGGCGCGCCCCCCCTGGTGCTGGCCCGCGCGGGTGAGGTGGACGCGCCGCTCGACATCATCACCCCCGCGGATGCCCCCGTGGCGGACCGCGTGGCCCTGGACGAAATCGGCCGCGCCTTT
>CANHTE010000261.1 GCA_947462945.1 Acetobacteraceae bacterium | reverse complement strand
AGGCGCCGACGGTGGCAAAGCCGCCAAAATCAAAGAAGGTGAGATAGGGCGCCGGGTTGATCCGGCGCAGCGCCCGATACAGCGCAAAGGGCGGCAGCGCGAAAGGGGCCGAGAAGCGCTGGCTGGGCACGATCTGAAACGCATCGCCCGCGCGGATATATTCCCGCGCGCGCTCGACAGCGGCCATATAGGCCTCGGGCGTGAAGTTCGAGGTGGGGGCCGCGGGCGCGGGCAGCCGGGCGGGCGGCGCCGGGCGCGGCAAGGGGCGGTCCAGCGCGGCCTCGGCCTCATCCAACCGAGATTGTGCCAAAGCCCAGGCGGCTTCGGCATCCAGGCCGCAATCGGCCCAGACCGGCGTCACCAGCGTCAGCGCATCACGCACATGGTCAAAAACGGCGACCAGCGTGGGGCGGATCATCACCGCCTCGGGGATGCCCAGCACATCGGGGTTGGTGGCGGGCAGGCGCTCCATCTGGCGCACCATGTCATAGCCGAGATAGCCGAACAGGCCCGCACAGATCGGCGGCAGGCCGGGCGGCAGCACCATGCGGATGGCGGCGATGCGGGCGGCCAGTGCCTCCAGCGGGGCCAGGGCCTCCGGCTCGAAGGCATGCGGTGCGGCCAGTGCCTGGGTGTTGCACTCCGCCGCCCCGGCGCGGCATCGCCAGATGAGGTCGGGCGCCATGCCGATGGCGGAGAAGCGGCCCCGCGCGGCGCCGCCCTCGACGCTTTCGAGCAGGAAGGAATGCTGCTGGCCATGTGCCAGCTTCAGGAAACTACCCACCGGCGTTTCCAGATCGGCCACACGCTCACGCCAGATCAGCTGGGACTGCCCGGCCTGGAAACCCGCCCGAAATTCCGCGAAGCCGGTCATCTCAATTGCCCGCCATCTGATCCACCAGGCGCGGATTGATCCGCACATTGGCGCGCGCGCGCAGGGCGGCCTGGTATTGCGCCTCGAAATCCTCGGCCATCGCCTGGGCCGTCTCCCAACGCAGCGTGGCCAGGGCGGCTGCCTCGGGCGCCAGATCAGCCGGAGTCACACTCAGCAATTGCATCACCGCGAAGGATTGCGGGCGCTCGATCATTGTGGAGGCGTTGGCGGCCAGTTCAAACACCGGGGCCAGCAGGTCACGCGGCATGGGATTGGCGCCGCCGGCTTCCCGGCCAAAGGGGCCAAGCTCCTCGGCCGGGATTTGCGCGGCTTGGGCGGCGGCGGCGAGGGTTTGGCCGGCGCGGGCGGCGGCGAGCAGGGCGGCCGCGCGCTCCTCCTGCCAGCGGCGGCGGGCGGCGGCCAGGAAGCCGGCGAGGACCTGTTCCCGGACCGTATCCAAGGGACGCAGGGCGGGCGGCGTGATCTCGCGCAGGTCCATCGCCAGGAAGCCCCATTCGCCTTCCTGCAGGCGGGGCGCGGCGCCACGCTCGGCCGTGAAGATGGCGCGCAGCACGGCGGGGCGCAGGGCAGGGGCCAGCTGGAGGTCCACCTCGCTGCCATCCGGCGCGCGGCCCATGGCATCCAGCCGCGTCTCGACATAGCCGAGCGAATAGCGGCGTGCGGCTTCGGCCAGGCTGGCGCCCCCTGCCAGGGCATCCTCCACGCGGTTCACCCGATCAAAGGCGAGGTCTGCGGCGCGTTCGGCCTGGATTTCGGCGCGGATTTCGCCCCGCACTTCGGCCAGGCTGCGCTGCGTGCCGGGCTCGATGCTGCCGATGCGCAGCACATGCCAGCCAAAGGGCGATTGCACGGGCGCCGAAACAGCACCCGGCGCCAGGGCAAAGGCGGCCTCCGCCAGGCTGGGCAGGGGAAGGTCGGCGCGGGTGGAGAGGCCCAGCGGGCTGGCCAGCCCGCCAGCGGCGCGGGCGGCGGCCTCGATCACGGCGAAATCCGCATTTGCCTGCCATTGGGTGGCGATGGCCTGGGCCGCAGTCTCGGTTTGCATCACCGCCTGGAAAATCTCACGCTTTTCGGGCGTTTCGTAGCGTGCGCGGTTGGCGGCGTAGCCATCCTCGATATCGCGCTCGCTCACCTCCACCTCGGCCATCAGCCGGGCCGCGTTCAGCGTGGCCAGGGCCACTTCCCGATATTCGGGGGTGGAGAATTGCCGGGCGTTGTTCTCATGGAAGCGCGCCAGCTGCGCCTCATTGGGTGCTTCGGGCTCCGGCGCTTCGGCGAAGGGGAGTTCCACCAGGGTCGCGCTGCGCCGTTCCAGCGTCCAGGCCAGCATGCGGCTTGCCAGGGTTTCCGGCGCGGCGGCACCGGCACGCACCGCCCCCGAAAGCTGCTGGCGGCCGAGGTCGGTGCGCAGCAAATCCAGGAAGCGGGCTTCCGTCATCTCATTGCCGCGCAGGAAATTGTTGAAGGTCTCGCGCGAAAAGCGGCCATCCAGGCCAGCAAAGCCGGGGATCTGGAAGATGTAGTCCCGCACCACGTCATCGGGCACCACGATGCGCATGCGGGCCTGCTCCTGGCGCAGCACGCGGTCCAGCACCAGGCCTTCCAGCGCCTGTTCAGCGACGGCGCGGCGGATGCGGGCATCCATTTCGATGCGGCCCTGGAGCTGGCGCTGGATGCGCTGCAATTCACGCCGTGCCGCTTCCTGGGCTTCCTCGACCTCGATCGCCTCATTGCCGATGCGGGCCACGGCGGTGTCCCGCCCGATATTGCGCAGCATGTCCTCGATCCCCCAGACGGCGAAGGAGAGGATCAGAAGGACGAAAAGGAGCTTGGCGAACCAGGTGCCGGCCAGCCGGCGCATTGCGGTGATCATTCCAGGCGAATAGCCGGTTGCCGGCCGGTTGCCAAACGCGGCGGTTTCTGTCCAATGGGCACAGACAAAAAGGGCAGCGCCATGACCCCCGGGATCCGACCGCTCATTGCCGGCAATTGGAAGATGAATGGCTCTCAGCGCGAGGCCGCACGCCTGGCGGAAGCCCTGCGCGACGGGGTGGATGGCGCTGATTTGCTGGTCTGCCCGCCCTTCGTTCACCTGTCCGCGGTGGCGACGCTGATGCTCGGCGGCCGCGTGGCCGTGGGCGCGCAGGATTGCCACGCCACGCATCACGGCGCCCATACCGGTGATGTCAGCGCGGCCATGCTGCGCGATGTCGGCGCCACGCACGTGATCCTGGGCCATTCCGAACGCCGGGCAAACCATGGCGAGAATGACGCCGCCGTGCTGGCCAAGACCGAGGCGGCGCTGACGGCCGGCCTCATCCCCATCATCTGCGTGGGCGAAACGGAGGCCGAGCGCCTGGCCGGGCTGGCCGATTCGGTGGTCGAGAAGCAGCTGGGCAGCTCCATCCCCTATGGCTTCATCACGGCGGGCGGTATTGTCGCCTATGAGCCGGTCTGGGCCATCGGGACGGGGCGGACGCCGACGGTGGAGGATATCGTGGCCATGCACGCCGCCATGCGCCAGGCCCTGGTCGAGCGCTTCGGCCCGGCGGCGCGGACCACGCGGCTGCTCTATGGCGGCTCGGTCAAGCCGTCCAACGCGGCCGAAATCCTGGCCTTGCCGGATGTGGATGGCGCCCTGGTCGGCGGGGCGAGCCTGGTGGCGGCAGATTTCCTGGCCATCGCGCGCGCCGTGCCGGTCTGAGGCGCGCCGCCGCTTAAGTCGCGAATTCCCGCATCTTTGGGGCTTCGCCATCTTAGGGGCTTCGCTCGGGGCATCAGGGCGGCTATCACAGGAACTTCACCTATTTCCTGGAAACCCTTGGACCGATGACCGCCGAAGCACGGCCAGCCTCGCCTCCCCCAGGCTTTGCCCCATCTGGCTCGCCGCCCGAGGCCTTCCGCTTGCGCGGAAGCAACTACAGCCTGCTGACGCTGCGCTTGTTGACGGGGGACGTGCAGGCGGTGCTGCCGGCGCTGGGGGACCAGTTCCGCAAGGCGCCCGGCTTCCTGCGTTTCGCCCCCATTGCCATTGGCCTGGATGATCTGGGTGGCGAGCAGGTGGATTTTCCCGCGTTGATCGCCGGGCT
>CANHTE010000260.1 GCA_947462945.1 Acetobacteraceae bacterium | reverse complement strand
GAGACTTCCCTGTTCAGCCCTGCCGGGCGGGGCGGATCACGCGGACCAGCGGCAAAATGATCCACTGCACCAGGGGGATCAGGGCCGCCCCCGCCAGCACGCCGAACACCCCGGCCAGCAGGGCATGCACCACCCATTCCACCGCCCCGGCCATGGCCGGCACCGCCACGGCGGCCGCATGGGACAGATCATGCGCCAGGGCCGGCAGGGCCACGGGGCCCAGCCTCTCCATCCCATGCAGCAGAATGCCGCCACCCACCCAGAGCATCGCCGCGGTCCCGACCGCGCCCAGCAGGATCAGGAAGGGCGGCATGCCCCCCACCAGGCCGCGCCCCAGCGCCTGGCTGAAGGGGCGGAGCATGCGGTCCATCATTTGGGGCGCTGCCGGATTTCCGCTGACCGGCGCCGTTTGGATGGCCAGCGCCACACCCATGTCATCCGCCTTCACGATCAGGGCCACGGCGCCATAGACCAGCACCGTGATACCGATGCCCACCACCGCCAGCACCACGGCCTGCATCCAGAAGCTGCTCTCGGGCAGGCTGCCCAGGGTGATGGCCATGATCTCGGCCGAGAGGATGAAATCGGTCTGGATGGCGCCGCGCACCTTGGCATCCTCCAGTGCCTGCGGATCTTGCGGACCGGACGCGTCAGCGAGGGGCAGCACGGCGTGTGGCACCAGCTTTTCCCACAGCTTTTCAGCGCCCTCATAGCAGAGGAAGGCGCCCCCCAGCATGAGCAGCGGCGTGATGGCGCCAGGCAGGAAAAGCCCCAGCGCCAGGGCTGCCGGCAGCAGGAACAACAGCTTGTTCTTCAGCGAACCGATGGTGATGCGGCCGATGATGGGCAATTCCCGCGCGGCGGCAAAGCCCACGACATAGCGCGGCGTGACGGCGGCATCGTCAATGACGACGCCGGCTGCCTTGGCGCCCGCCTTGGTGGCTTGGGCCGCCACGTCATCCAGGCTGGTCGCCGCGACCTTGGCCAGGGCTGCGATATCATCGAGAAGGGCGATCAATCCGGTGCTCATCCGCCTGTGAACGCCTCCCCGGTGAAAAGTTGCAGGCCCGAGACGAGATCACCCAGCTGGTGTGAGAAACCCCTATGGCAGCCATGCCATCACGGGCGCACCATTCCCGAAGCCGGCCCCAAACCGTGAGGCGTGCCCCATGGCATCGTGCTTCCGCCGCTTCATCACGGGCCAAACCTGCAAGGACCATGAGGTGAGGAACGAGACGAGCATGGCCCCGCGCGGCCGGGCCTTCCTCGACAATCCCGCCGCGATACATCCCGGCGATGCGGCTCGCCACATGCGCCACCACGCCGATGTCATGCGCGATGAACAGGCAGGCCAGGCCCAGCGCGTCGCGCCGCTCCGTCAGCAGGTTCAGCGCCCCCGCCCGCACGGAAACATCCAGCGCGGAGACCGCCTCATCACACAGCAGGAAATCCGGACGGGGGGCCAAGGCGCGCGCGATGCCGAGGCGCTGCCTCCCGCCACCCTATATCCGGTTGGGGTCTCTGCTGTGGTTCAGATGACGTTGGGGGCAGCGTCGGGATCAATGGCGCGGGTGACGAATTCACGGACCGAGGGGGCGTAGCTGTCCCACAGCGCCCGCAGCGCGGTGATGGCATCGGGCGCGAGGTCCACCCGCAAATCCACCAGGGGGAAGATTTCCTTCTCCATCACCACCAGCGCAGCTGAAATCACGGGCTTGCCCTCACCGCCGGCGGCCTCACCGGCTTCCATGGCACGCATCAGGCGCTCGGCCAGGGGCTGGTCGGCATTGGCCGCGAAGGCGGCGGCCATGGCGGCGGGCACATGGTCATTGGCCAGGATGTTGCCGAGCGCCACGCAATCGGGGACATGCACGGCATTCAGTGCGGGCTTCACGGCGGCCCCATGGAAATGTGCGGTGCGGCCGGCCGCGTCCAGCACGGCCAATTGCCGCCATCTGTGATCCGGCGTGCTGGCGATGAGTGCCGCCAGCGCTTCCTCGGCCGAGCAGCCGCCGCGCAGCAATTCCAGGCCGCGCGGCCCAAGGCGCGGGTCGGTGCGGTGCTGCGTCAGTACGCCGCCCACGCCCGGCGCCACATGCGGCACGCGGGAGCCGACGGCGATGCTGGAGGTGGTCACGGCGGCGCCAAATTGCCCGGTGCGGGCGCATCGGCCGAGGAGGGAATAGGTCATGCGTGCAGGCTACTCCGCCTGGGCGTGATGTCAGGGGGTGGGCTGGGCGAATGGCCAAAAAAAAGCGCTGGCCCTGCCGAGGTGGCGGGCCATGTGGCGCGGCACCAAGCGGTGATCCGCCGCGCGGCCGCATGCATCCAGGCCCGCACAAAGCCACAGCGCCGGGACGCCTTGCCGCCCCTTGCCTGGGCCAGGCACGCGCAGGCCATTCTGCCGCCGCCTTTTTGCTCCCCGCCTTTTTGCTCCCCGCCTTTTTGCTCCCCACCTTTTTGCTCAACGCCTTTTTGCGCAACGACTTTTCGCCCATTGGGCCGGAGAAGGGGCCGGCAGCCCCGCCGTGAATGCGCGCCGCTCTGGCATGAGCGGGTGCTGGCGCAATTGCCGGCGCAGCGCCTGACCTTGCTGTTCGGCAGCTACGCCCAGAAGCGCTATCTGCCCGCGGGACGCCGGGCGAATGTCCCGGAAATCATGCGTGCATGGGCGGCGCTTGGGCCTGACTTCTTTCCCCTGCCCCACCCTTCCTGGCGCAGCGCCGGCTGGATGCAGCGCAACCCCTGGTTCACGACGGACGTCCTGCCGGTGTTGAAATCCCGCGTGGCCGCGCTGCTGTCGCTCAGGGTCGAGTCGAGGTGAGCTGGTTGAGGTCGAGGCGGGTCAGGTCAGGACGAGCAAGGTCGGGGCGAATGAGGTTGGGCTGAATCAGCTCGGGCGGGCCGGAAACCTGGCGGAGCGGGGCGCCAAGCGCCTGGCTGAGCCGCCCGGCCACCTCAGCGACATGCCGCGCGAGGGTGTCCAGATCGGCGATGCGCAGCCGCTCGACCGGGCCGCTGATATTCATGGCGCCGCGCAGTTCGCCTCCCACCCCAAACACGGCCGAGGCCATGGAGGCGGTCTGCGGATTTCCGACGCCGGCGGTATAGAAAACCACGGGGCGGCCGCGCCGCTGGTCTTCCTCCCAATTTCCCGTTCGCAGCACATGGCTGACCGCAGCCTCGTCCAGCGGCACTGGCAGGCGCTCCGGCTGCACATCCCGCACGGTTTGCTGGCTTTCAACGCGGAACAGGACAAGGCGTCGGTCCTGCTCGCGAATCTGGAAAACGGCACTTTCGCCCGTCAACTGGGCCAATTGCCGCAGAAGCGGCAACACATGCTCCTCCAGCTTGAAATTTGCGCAGTAGCTATCGGCCAATTGCAGCAGCTTGGCGCCCAGCTGGTACCGGCCATTGGCCAGCCGGATCACGTAACCCATGCGCTCCATTGAGACGAGGCTTCGCAGCACCGTGGGCTTGGGCAATTCCGTGGCGCGGGCCAATTCCGACAGGCCCCGGCTTTCCGGCAGCCCCAGGAAAGCATCGAGAATCCCGAGTGCGCGCTCCACTGCCACCACGCCCGAGGATTTTCGGGGCACTTGGTGCTCCAGCTTCACGTTAGGCTCAATCTTATGCATGGCGTCGCATTTCATGCGCTTCGGGAATGCAGGTCAATGCCCGAAGAGAATGCCCCGGAGATGAATCAGCAAATCTAGACCGGCTTCCTTGACCATTCCTTAAATCTCATTCCACTCTACGTAACTCAGTTCCGCTATCAGCCAGTTTGAGACGGGTTTGGGGCGCAACGGTTGCCGATCTTCCGGCCGCGCAAACCTTGCAGCAAGCGCTCGCAACGGTTGTGGCGGACGAGAATTTGGAGTGATTTGCGCTTGTTCAAGCTCTCTTCGTCTACCCTGACGTGTGACCTAAGAGGTGCTTGATGTGCCTTATGGTTGCGCTGCGCGAAGGCCAGCCGGGGTGGTTGCCGT
>CANHTE010000259.1 GCA_947462945.1 Acetobacteraceae bacterium | reverse complement strand
GATGCCGATACCTTCGTGCGCCCCATTTATGCCGGTAACGCGCTGGCCACGGTGAAATCCAGCGATGCGAAGAAGGTCATGACCATCCGCGCCGCGAGCTTCGACCCCGTGCCCGCCACCGGCGGCAGCGCCACCATCGAGGCCATCGGCGCCGCCGCCAATCCGGGCCAATCCACCTTCCTGGGCGCCGAGGTCAGCAAGAGCGAGCGCCCGGAACTGACCGCGGCGAAGGTCGTTGTCTCCGGCGGCCGCGCCATGGGCAGCGCGGAGAACTTCCACCTGATCGAAAAGGTGGCCGATATCCTCGGCGCCGCGATCGGCGCTTCGCGCGCGGCGGTGGATGCGGGCTATGCGCCCAACGACCATCAGGTGGGCCAGACCGGCAAGATTGTGGCGCCGGATCTGTACATCGCCATCGGCATCTCAGGCGCCATCCAACACTTGGCCGGCATGAAGGACAGCAAGATCATCGTCGCCATCAACAAGGATGAGGAGGCGCCGATCTTCCAGGTGGCCGATTACGGCCTGGTGGCGGACCTCTTCAAGGCGCTGCCTGAGCTTGAGGCCGAACTCGGCAAGCCTGTCTGATGTCGGTCCGCATCGCCAGCAGCGCCGACATGCCGGACGCGCTGCTCAATATCCCTGAGATCGCCTCGGTCGGAATCATCGGGGCCGGGCAGATGGGCAATGGGATTGCCCATGTCTGCTCGCTGGCCGGGATTCCGGTGGCGATGGTGGATATCAGCGCGGATGCGCTGGACAAGGCGCTCGGCACCATCTCACGCAACATGGAGCGGCAGATCACCCGCAAGCTGATCACGGCCGAGCAGCGTGACGCAGCGATGGGACTGATCACCACCAGCACCGATTACGCCAGCTTCAGCACGACCGATTTCGTGATCGAGGCGGCGACGGAAAAGGAAGCCATCAAGCGCGAGGTCTTCAAGGCGCTGGTGCCGCATCTCAAGCCCTCCGCCATGGTGGCCTCGAACACGAGTTCGATTTCCATCACGCGGCTGGGTGCGGGGACGGATCGGCCCGAAAAATTCATCGGCATGCACTTCATGAACCCGGTGCCGATCATGAAGCTGGTCGAGATCATCCGGGGCATCGCCACGGATGAGCCTACCTTCCGCGCGGTGGACGCGCTGGCCAAGCGCCTGGGCAAGCAGACCGCGACCAGCGAGGATTTCCCCGCCTTCATCGTCAACCGCATCCTGGTGCCGATGATCAATGAAGCGGTCTATGCGCTGTATGAGGGCGTGGGCGACATCCGTTCCATAGACACGGCCCTGAAGCTCGGCGCCAATCACCCGATGGGGCCGCTGGAACTGGCGGATTTCATTGGGCTGGATACCTGCCTTTCCATCATGCAGGTGCTCTATGACGGGCTGTCCGACAGCAAATATCGCCCCTGTCCGCTGCTGGTGAAGTATGTCGAGGCCGGCTGGTATGGCCGCAAGACCGGGCGAGGCTTCTACGACTACACGCAGGACCCACCGGTCCCGACACGGTAACGCTGGCCTGGGCGAGTTGGGGCAATGCCATGTGGTGTTGCTTCGCCGTAGCCTGCGCTACACTCCGAACATGTCATCCTCCCCGCCAGACGAGGCCCGCGCGGCACTCGACGCCGCCGGCCAATTGCCCGACGTCGAGCTCGACCTCGCATCCGTGGCGCTGCAATTTGCCCGGATTGATGCGCCCAAGGCCGATTGGCGGGCGGCCCAGGCGCTGCTCAGCAGCCTGACCCGCCGCGCCGTCGAACTGGCCGCCGGCGACCCGCTGGCCGATGGCGGCGATACGGGCCGCCGCCGTGCCCTGCTGGCACAGCTGATCCACCAGGAATTCGGCTTTTCGGGCGATGCCGAAACCTATGACGACATGGTCAACGCCAATTTCATTCGCGTGCTGGAACGCCGCAAGGGCCTGCCCGTCGCACTCGGCATCCTGTGGCTGCATGCCGCCGAAGCGGTGGGCTGGGCCGCGCATGGGCTGAACACGCCCGGGCATTTCCTGCTCGCTTTGCCCCATGCCCGCGGGCAGATCGTGCTCGATGTTTTTGCGGGCGGCGAGCAGCTTCTCGCGCCGGAGTTGCGCGCCCTGATCAAACGCGTGGCGGGTGAGCAAACCGAGCTCAAGCCCGGCATGCTGGCGCCCATGACCAAGCATGACGTGCTGCTGCGGCTGCAGAACAACATCAAGCTGCGGCGCCTGCAGGCCAATGACCTGGAGGGCGGCCTGGCGGCCACGCGGGACATGCTGCGCCTCACTCCCCGTCATGCCGGGCTGTGGCGCGAGATGGGCCTGATCGAGCATCGGCTGGAGCGCATCGGCGCGGCACTGGCAAGTTTGGACAAGGCGCTGGAGATCGAACCGCGCGGCGAAGCTGCGGCCCGCATCCGCGGCCTGGTGGAAGAACTGCGCAGCCGGCTGAACTGAGGCCTTAACCGTAGATTCATCCGCGCCGTCACCTCATCCGGCATGACCCTGACGGCGCCCCGAAGGATCCATCGCCTTGAACGGCTGACCTATTTCAGCCGCAACCTCATGCCGGGCCCGCGCTGGCGTGTGGCTGAGCAGTTGCGAGCCTTGCTCGACGGCGCGCGCATTCGGAACGCGCATCTGGGCATCACCGGCGCGCTGATGTTGCATGATGGCTGCTTCGCCCAGGTCCTGGAGGGTGATCGTGAGGAGCTTTCCTCGCTCTTTGCCTCGATCTCAGCTGATCCGCGCCATTGCAACGTCACGCTGCTGCAGCGCGGGCCGATCACCGAGCGCGCTTTCATGGATTTTGGCATGCGGCACATCGAAACCGATGAGACGATGCCCCCGCCCGGCGTTATTGCCGTGGAAAACCTTTTCCTCCGCCTGGCGACAGAGGCCCATGGCGGAGGCTGACGGGCCTCGCTCAGCCCGCGTCCCGCGTGGTCACTCCCCCAACGCGCGTCCCGCGTGGTCACTCCCCCAACGCGCGTCCCGCGCGGTCAATCCCCCAACGCGCGTCCCGCGCGATGCCGCCGCATCAACCAAACCCCCAAACCAATGCTGCCCACCAAAAGCCCAGCCGACATGACCAGTTGCCACACCCCATCCACCCGGACGCCCTTGCCGAGCATGGCAAAAACCAAGGTTTGCGGCAGGTAGCCAAGCGCTGAAGCACCCAGGAAGGGCAAGGCCGGAAGGGCTGACATGCCCGCGAGAAGATTGAGCGCCAGATTGTTGCCCACGGGAAACAGCCGCAAGGCCAAGGCCGCGCCAAAGGGATTCTCCCGGAGCGTTTCCACCACCGGCCTCAGCCGAGGCCCGAACCGGCCGGCCAGCCGGCGCTCCGCCCAGTCCCGGGCCACCGCACGCGCCCAGCCATAGGCCAGCGCACAACCCAGCAATTGCGCCCCCAGCGCAACAGCCACGCCGATCGCCGTTCCGAAGGCATAACCGGCCAAAAAAGCAACGGCTTGGCGCGGAACGCCAACCGCCGTGGCCAAGGCCCCGCCCACCAGGAACAGCGTCTCCCCCAGCAACCCCTGGTCACGAATATAGAGGTCCACCCAATCGGTGCCCGGCGCCGCGCCGAGGAGGCGGAGCAAAAGCCCGCCCAGCACCAGCCCCAGCACCATCAACAACAGCTTCCCGAGGGCCCATGGGCGTGGCGGCGCGCCGGAAGGGCGCCCGGCCGAAGCATGGCCTATGGCATCCTTGGCACACCCGGCCGCCCGCGATTCAGCCCCAGGCGAAAGCGCGCCGGGACGGTCGCGCTCCGGGGTCACTTCTCCTCGATCTCGGGCCGTTTGCCACGCCGTTGCAGCCAGGCCACGCCGATCAGGTCGAAGACGCTCACGGCCAGCCGGTCCAGCGTGCCGTAATTCGAGACGCCGCGTGTGCGGGGGCGGTGGCCAACCGGCTCGCTCAGCACCGTGGCACCCGCCCGCAGGGCCAGGGCCGGCAGGAACCGGTGCATATGATCGAAATGCGGCATGGCCAGGAACAAG
>CANHTE010000258.1 GCA_947462945.1 Acetobacteraceae bacterium | reverse complement strand
GCCGGGTCTGGTCTTCACGCCCCCTATCCTGCATCTGCTCCGCGCCATCCTGGACGACAACCCGACCCTGACGCGCGTCGTTGCCGGCCCGGATTCCGCTGCCCCGGGCTTCGTGCAACCCAGCGCGGCAGAGGCCCTGCCCTCACCGGCCGAATGCCTCCTGCTGGTCTTTGGACTGGCGGCGAAGCCGGGGGCATCGCTTCGCCTCGACATCGTGCATGGCAGCCATGAATTGCCGGAATTCACCGCCCATGGCCGCTCACGCTGGCTGGCGGAGGACATCACCCACCGGGAGCCCGCCGGCCTTGAACTCGCCCGCGAGTTTGGCGCTTCCGTCGGCACCATCGAGATCGGCCCGCGTGACATCGTCTTGCTCGGTCCTGGCATGCTGCACCGGCTGCGCCCGCCCGCCACGGGAACATTGGCCGTGCGGGTCTGGTGCCTGCCTGCACGCATCAGCCCGACGCGGATGCTGGGACCCGATCATGATGGTGGCGTTCAGGTCACGCATGAGTCGGGGGCGATGCTCGCCCTATGAATGAGGTGCTGCCCCTGGCGGAGACCGCACCCACCCCCCGGGCCGAGGATGGGTATGTGGATTTCTACGGCCATGCCCCGGCCGCCGGAGGTTGGCTGTTTTGCGGCTGGTCCCGCGGACGGTGGCGGCCGGGCGCGCCTGCGCCGCGCATCTCCGCGCATTTCCGCCAGGGCCGCGTTGAACAGGTGGAAGCCATCGCCTGCTGGTTTCCGCGCGCCGATATCGGGCCACGCGGCGCCGGCCTCGTGGTGCTGCTGCGCGGGGCGGGCCTGCCGCTCGGCGAACTGGTCTCGCTCGAACTGGCCGAGGCCGGGCAGGCCACGCCACTCCTCATCCTGCCGCCCATCCGCCCCGTCACGCAGCTGCGAGAGGCGGATCTGATTTCACGCATCCGCCCAGCACTTCTCCAGGCGCCGCATTGCGCTGAGCAGACACGGCTCCTCACGCTGATGTCACGGCGCGCCTATGCCGGCATGGATACGATGCATGAGTTGAGTGCGCCGGTGCAGATCGGGCTGGATGAGACGCTGCCCGTCCCGCCCGACGGCGTCGCGCTCATCGGCTGGTGCATGGACCCGACCAACGCCATCGCGGCCATCCGCGTGCGTGGCCCCCAGCCGGCGCGGGACAGCGGGGCCCTGGGCACGCGATGGCTGCGCGTCGAGCGGCCGGACGTCCTGGCGAGCCTTGGCGCAGCACAAGGCCTGACGGACCCCCGCCTCGGCTTCGTCGCCCTCGCCCCGGCCTGTGGCGCGCCCTGGCCCGCTGGTCATGGCGAGGCGCCCTATCTGGAAGTGGAACTGCATAGCGGGGAGGTCGCGTATATGCGCCTGCCGCCCCCGCAACGCTCCGGCGCCGCCGCTGCCCGGCGCCTGCTGGAAGCGGTGCGCCCTGCCTCGGATGAGCTGGACCACGCTTTTGATCGCGTGCTGGGCCCCGCACTCAGCGCCATGCATGCGGCCCGGCTGGCCCGGCCGCGCCCCGTCACGGAAATCACCTTCGGCACACTGCCCGAGGCACCTGTGTGCAGCATCATCGTGCCGCTTTACGGCCGCATGGATTTTCTGACCTATCAGGCCGCACTGCTTTCGGAACATCCCGGCCAATTGGCGCATGAGCTCATCTATGTGCTCGATGATCCGCCCCGCAAACGCGAATTGCTGGACCTGGCGCATTCGGCCCATCGCCGCTTCGGGTTGCCGTTCCGGATTCTGCTGCCGGAGGAAAATCTCGGCTATGGGCCGGCCAATAATGTCGGGATCGCAGCCGCGCGGGGCGAGTTTCTGTGCCTGCTGAATTCGGATGTCATGCCCGCCCCCGAGGCGCCGGACTGGCTCGATCTCATGATCGCGGATTTGCGGGCTGATCCCGGGTTGGGGTTGATCGGCGCCATGCTGCTGTTCGAGGATGGCACGGTCCAGCATGAAGGCCTCACCTTCGAGCGGCTGCCCCAGCAGGGCAATTGGCCCTTCCCGATGCATCCCCGCAAGGGCCTGTTGCCGCGCAGCGAAGCACCGCTCGGCCCCGAGCGCGTCGAAGCCGTGACCGGCGCCTGCATGGTGCTGCGCCGCGCGCTGGCGACCGAACTCGGTGGCTTCGACGAGGCCTATGCGATCGGCGATTTCGAGGATAGCGACCTGTGCCTGCGCGTGCGCGCCCAGGGCCTGTTCTGCGCCGTGGACCGGCGCGCCAGGCTGTACCATCTGGAGCGCCAATCCCAGATCTCCCCGGATAATCCCTGGCGGCACAACGCCACGCTGTTCAATGCCTGGAGGCATACGCGGCGCTGGTTCCCCGAGACGGCGAAGTAGCCCCGTCCCATGGCAAGCAGGGTCGCCTATCTCGCGGAGAATCTGGGGGACGTGAATCAGCCGTGGCGCCGTGCCATGCCCGAGCTGCTGCTCGCCACCGGCGGCAATATCGGCAATCTGGCCTTCTGGCACGCGGCACGGCTGCTGTTCGATGCGGAGGAGGTGCACCTCATCTCCCGCGATACGCGGCTTGATGCCGTGCCCGCGGATGTTGAGGTCTTCGTGATCCCGGCCGCGAATTTCCTGCATGCGGGGGCTGACCTTACGCGCCTCGCGGAGCTGGTGCGCGCCTTGAACCGGCCCTGCCTGGTGATCGGCCTCGGCGCGCAGGCCGAAAGCGAAGCCTCCCCACCCACGCTCAAGCCGGGCACGCTCGATTTCCTGCTGGAGGTTGCGCGGCTTTCGCCCAGCATCGGTGTGCGGGGGCCATTCACCCAGGAATTCTGCCGCTCGCTCGGTGTGACGAACACCACGGTGCTCGGCTGCCCGTCCCTGTTCATCAACCCCCAGCGGCAACTGGGCGAGCTGATCGAGGGGCGGATCGCAGCCCTCTCAGGCGGGAGCGGCCCTTACGCCGTGCATGCGGCCTGCATCAAGCCCGGCCTGCAAAGCGTGGAGCGCGAATTGGCCCGCCTGGTGCTGCTGCATCCCGGCTCGGCCTGGCTGGTGCAGCGCCCGCTGGAGTTGATGAAGCCGATCCAGGGCGAGGCGCTGAGCAACCCGGCCGAGATCGCCTATTTCGCACGCTGCGCCGAGTTCCTGGGCTTCGCCAACCCGGCCGCCCTGGTGGATTTCCTGCGGCGCCACGGGCAGGTGCCCAGCTCGGTCAGTGATTGGGCGCATGGGCTGCGCCGGTTTACCGCTGCGGTGAATACGCGCATCCACGGCACCATGATGGGCATGGCGGCCGGGCTGCCCAGCCTGTGCATTTGCCACGACACCCGCACGCGCGAATTGGCCAAGCAATTGCGCGTGCCGCACATCGCCCCGCGCGACCTGATCGAACACCGCTATTCCGTGCCGGCGCTGTTCGCGGCCGCGCGTTTCTCGGGCCGCGATTTCGATGCGGGCCGGGGTGAGGCCGCGGCGGGCTACGCGGCGGCGATCCGTTCGGTGGGGCTGCGCCCCTCCCGCCATCTTCTTGGATTTCTCGATGCCTGAACCCAGCAAAAGCAACAAAGGCGGCGCTCCATGAACAAGCCCATCGCAATCCTTGGAACCGATGGCCGCATCGCGGCCTCCTTCACGCGCGATACCCCGGCCGCGGTGGCGCTGACCGGCGCCAATACCGGCAACCTGGCTTTCCAATATGGCGCCTTCCACCGTGTGCTGGGCGATGATCGCATCACCGTGCCATTCGCCTTTGACCCCGCCGCATTGCGAGAGCGCTGCCGCCTGATCTGCATCCCGGCCGCCAATTTCCTGTATTCGGGATTTGATATGGGTGAGCTTGCGACCCGGCTGGAAGCAACCGGCTTGCCGCTGATGGTGCTGGGCCTGGGCGCGCAGGCCTTCCGCGACATCGGCGAGGTGAAGCTGAAGCCGGGGACCGAGCGCCTGCTGCATCTGTTCCGCGAACGCTGCCGGCGCATCATGCTGCGCGGCCGCCACACGGCGGCGGTGCTGGAACTTCACGGCGT
>CANHTE010000257.1 GCA_947462945.1 Acetobacteraceae bacterium | reverse complement strand
GTCCCGATGCTCCACCAGGCGATGACGGCGGTCCGCACCGTCGTCTCCGGCGGCGGGCGCGTGCTGTTCGTCGGCACCAAGCGCCAGGCGCAGGAGAAGGTCGCCGTCGCCGCGCAGCGCTGCGGCCAGTACTACGTCAACCACCGCTGGCTCGGCGGCATGCTGACCAACTGGAAGACCATCACGGGCTCCATCAAGCGCCTGAAGGAAATGGATGCGCGCCTGCAGGGCAACATCGAGGGCCTGACCAAGAAGGAAGTCCTGATGCTGAACCGGGAGCGCGACAAGCTTGACCGCGCTCTGGGCGGCATTCGTGAAATGGGCGGTCTGCCCGACATGATCTTCGTGATTGACGTCGTGAAGGAAAAGCTTGCCATCGAGGAAGCCAATACGCTGGGCATTCCCGTCGTGGCCGTGGTGGACAGCAATTGCGACCCCACCGGGGTGACCTTCCCGATCCCGGGCAATGACGACGCGATCCGCGCCATCAACCTCTATTGCGACCTCATTGCGGCCGCCGTGTTTGACGGCATCTCGGCCGAGATGGTGGCCTCGGGCCGTGATGTCGGCGCGATGGAAGAGCCCGTGGCCGAGGATGCGGTGATTGAAGTCGCCGCCGAAGAAGCCGCAGCGGGCGCCCCCGTCGCACAAGCCTGAGCCTGACACAAAAGGAGCACGACGATGGCTGAAGTCACCGCTTCCATGGTTCGGGACCTGCGCGAAGCGACAGGTGCGGGCATGATGGATTGCAAGAAGGCGCTGGTGGAAACCAGCGGCGATATCGAGGCCGCCATTGACTGGCTGCGCAAGAAGGGCCTCTCGGCAGCTGCCAAGAAGTCCGGCCGCGTGGCCGCCGAGGGCCTGGTGGGCGTCGCCTCCGGCCCGCATGTGGCCGCCATGGTGGAAGTGAATGCCGAGACGGATTTCGTCGCGCGCAACGAGAACTTCCAGAACTTCGTGGCCGAGGTGGCGGGCCTCGCTCTCTCCGTCGGGGACGATATCGAGGCGCTGAAGGCGGCCACCTATCCGGGCACGCAGCACAGCACCCAGGAAGAACTCACCAAGCTCATCGCCACCATCGGTGAGAACATGACCATCCGCCGCGCCAGCGTGCTGCGCGTCAGCCAGGGCACGGTCGCCACCTACATGCACAATGCGGTCAAGCCGGGTCTCGGCAAGATCGGCGTGCTGGTGGCGCTGGAAGGCGCCAGCGAGATGCAGGTGATGGAGACGCTGGGCCGTCAGATCGGCATGCATGTCGCGGCGACGCGGCCGGCGGCGCTGGATGTGAGCGCGGTCGAGCCTTCCGCGCTGGAGCGTGAAAAGGCCGTGCTGACCGAGCAGGCCCAGGCCTCCGGCAAGCCGCCCGCCGTCATCGAAAAGATGGTCGAAGGCCGTATCCGGAAGTTCTACGAGGAAGTGGTGCTGCTGGAGCAGGTCTGGGTGCATGACGGCGAGAGCCGCGTGAAGGCCGTGGTGGAAAAGCTGGGCCTGAAGCTGACCGGCTTCACCCGCTTCCAGCTCGGCGAGGGCATCGAGAAGCAGGTCTCCGACTTCGCGGCTGAAGTGGCCGCCACGGCCGGCGTTTCCTGAAGCGACATGCCGGCGGGGCCGTAAGGTCCCGCCGGCCCTTTTTGTGGCTGCCGGGAGCGCTTGCGACCACCGGCGCCCCTGCTATCGTCGCGCCCGATCGTTAGGCCCAGTGCCCCAAGGAGCCGGACCCCCAGAATGAGCGAAACGCCACGCTACAAGCGCGTCCTGCTGAAGGTTTCGGGCGAGGCCCTGATGGGGGACCGTTCCTACGGAATTGACGTCGCTACCATGAAGGCCATTGCCCAGGATGTGGCGGGTGTCGTTGAGCTCGGCGTCGAGGTCGCGATGGTGATCGGCGGCGGCAACATCTTCCGGGGCATTGCCGGGGCTGCAACGGGCATGGACCGCGCCCAGGCCGATTACATGGGGATGCTGGCCACGGTGATGAACGCGCTGGGCATGCAATCCGCGCTGGAAAAAATCGGCGTGCAGACACGCGTGCAATCCGCCATCGAGATGAATTCGATTTGTGAGCCCTATATCCGCCGGCGCGCCATGCGCCACATGGAAAAGGGCCGCGTCGTGATCTTTGGCGCCGGCACGGGCAATCCTTTCTTCACGACCGACACGGCGGCCGCCCTGCGCGCGGCCGAGATGGGCTGCCAGGCGCTGCTGAAGGGCACCCAGGTGGATGGCGTCTATGACAGTGACCCGCGCAAGAATCCTGACGCCCAGCGCTACACCACGCTCACCTATCTGGAGATGCTCTCGCGCGATCTGGCCGTGATGGATGCGGCGGCGATCTCGGTCGCGCGCGAAAATCACCTGCCGATCATCGTGTTCAATATCCACGAGCCCGGCGCCTTCACTGCCGTTGTCCGCGGCGAAGGCCGTTTCACCACCGTCACCGACACGCCCTGAAAGTCCCTCATCATGGCTGCTCCCCCGCCCGACAGACAGGTTCTCAAGACCGACCTGGTGCGCCGCATGGATGGCGCGATTGATACGCTCAAGAAGGAATTCACCGGGCTTCGTACCGGCCGCGCCAGCCCCTCCCTGCTGGAGCCGATCCGCGTGGAGGCCTATGGCAACAACCAGCCGCTGAGTGCGGTGGCCAATGTCTCGGTGGGCGGGCCTTCGATGCTGCAGGTGCAGGTCTGGGACCGTACCGTGGTCAAGGCTGTGGAAATCGCCATCCGCGATTCCGGGCTGGGGCTGAACCCGCAATCCGAAGGCCAGACCATTCGCGTCATGCTGCCGCCGCTCACCGAGCAGCGCCGCAATGAATTGGCCAAGACTGCGTCCAAATATTCCGAGGGCTGCAAGGTCTCGGTCCGGGGCGTGCGTCGTGACGGGATGGAGCAGATTCAGGCCTGGAAGAAGAAATCCGAAATCGGCGAGGATGACGCCAAACGCTGGTCGGATGAGGTGCAAAAGCTGACCGACGAGTATGTGAAGAAGATTGATGTCCTGCTGGCCGAGAAGGAAAAGGACATCAAGACCGTCTGATGAGCGCGCACCCGGCTCCGGCGGCGGGTGCGGGGGCGGAGACGCCCCGGCATGTCGCGATCATCATGGATGGCAATCGCCGCTGGGCGCAGGCGCGTGGCCTGCCCGTGGCGCTGGGGCACCGGGCCGGGGCGGATGCTGCGCGGCGGGCCATCGAGGCCGCCATCGGTGCCGGGGTGAATTGGCTCACGCTGTTTGCCTTCTCCTCCGAGAACTGGTCCCGTCCGGCGGATGAAGTGCAGGAACTGACCATGCTGCTGCGCCATTATCTGCGCGCCGAGGTCAGCCAATTGCGCAAGGAAGGCGTCCGGCTGCGCGTCATCGGTGAGCGCGGACGCTTTGGCGAGGAGACGCTGAAGGCCATGGCCTTGGCCGAGGAAGTGACCTTCGGCGGGCAGCGCCTGAACCTCACCATGGCGATTTCCTATGGGGCGCGGGCCGAGATCCTGGCGGCAACACGCGCCGTGGCCCAGGCCGCCGCCCGGGGTGAGCTGGACCCGGCCACGCTGGATGAGGCCAGCTTTGAGCGGCACCTTTTCACCGCCGACATGCCCGATCCGGATTTGATCATCCGCACCTCTGGCGAGCAGCGGATTTCCAATTTCCTGCTCTGGCAGGCCGCCTATGCGGAGTTGATCTTCCAGCCCGTTCTCTGGCCCGATTTCGGCGTGGAGGATTTTAACGCCGCCCTGGCCGCCTATGCCGCGCGTGAGCGGCGGTTCGGCGCGCGCACCGGCTGATGGCGCAACTCGCGGATTTGCGCACGCGCGTGCTGACCGCCTCCATCATCGCCCCCACGGCGCTGTTTTGCATCTGGCAGGGTGGCGTGTGGTGGTCGGCCCTCATGCTGCTGTGTGTGCTCGGGTTGGGCTGGGAATGGGTGCGGCTTTGCGGCGGGAGGGGGCGGGGGCGTGCCGGGGCGCTGGTGCTGCCGCCGGTTCTGCTGGGGGCGCTGT
>CANHTE010000256.1 GCA_947462945.1 Acetobacteraceae bacterium | reverse complement strand
GGGCACGGTCAGCGTGTTTCGCATCGCTGATGGGCGCCTCGCACCCGTTTCCACCCTGACGGTCGCACCGGCGGCCTCGGGCACCAGCCATGTGCAGTTCACGCCGGATGGCCGCTTCGCGCTGGTGACGCGCGATGGCGATTTCTTCGTGACCGTGCTGAAGGTCGAGGGCGAGAATGTGACGCTGGCCGGGCGGGACATCACGGTCGGCATGCGGCCCTATGGCATGGGCATCACGCGGGATGGGCGCTGGGCGGCCGTCGCCAATATCGGCCGCTCCTCGGGCGATGCGGATACGGTGAGCCTGATTTCGCTGGCGGCCGAGCCCTTCCGCACGGTGGATACCATCAGCGTCGGCCCCACGCCCGAGGGCATTCAGGTCAGTCCCGACAACCGGCATGTGGCAGTGACGGTCATGAACGGCTCGAACCGCGCGGCCAACCACCCGATGCGGGGGCCGGGCCTGCTCATCATGCTGCGGATCGATGAGGGCCGGCTGGTCCGCGTGGCCCAGGCCGAGGTTGGCAGCTGGGGGCAGGGCGTGGTCTTCAACAATGACGGCACGCGCGTCTATGTGCAGAACATGGTGGAGCGTGAAATCCAGGTGCTGAGCTTCGATGGGCAGCGCCTGACCACCCTGCCCGAGCGCATTCGCGTGGATGGCGGTCCTTCGGCACTGCGCACGGCGGATCGTTGAGGCAAGCCCCTGAAACGCCGCGGCCGGCCTGGCTGGTCGCGGCGCCTTTCCTGTTCGTCTCGCTGTGGTCGGGCGGCTTCACGGCCATCAAGCTCTGCCTTCCCCATGCCGAGCCGATGACCCTGCAGGTCATGCGCTATGCGACGGTGGTGGTGATCCTGCTGCCGCTCTGGCTGGTCCTGCGGCCCAAGCGGCCAGATCGCGCCACGGTGATGCATCTGCTGCGCATGGGGCTGCTGGTGCAATTCGCCTATTTCGCGGCCATGAACCTGGCCATGGCGAATGGCATGGGGGCGGGCACCATCGCGCTGCTGATCGGTCTGCAGCCCGTGCTGGTGGCGCTGCTGGCGCCCGCCGTGGTGGGGGACCCGCCGGTGGGCCGGCGCGGATGGATCGGCCTGATGCTGGGCATGCTGGGCGCGGCGCTGGTGATTGCCTCCGGCACCGGGTTTTCCGCCAGCGGCTGGCTGGGGCTGGGCTTTGCCATGCTGGCGTTGAGCGTCATGACCAGTGGCGCGCTGCTGGAGCGGAAATCCGGCCGCCCCACGCATCTGGTCACGGCCAACCTCATCATGTGCAGCGTGGCGCTGGTGGCGAGCATCCCGGTCGCCTGGTTGACCGAGACGATGGTGGTGGATTGGGCGCCGGAGCTCTTCGTGGGCCTGGGCTACATGATCTTTGTGAATTCGCTGATCTCGCTCTCCATCCTCTTCGCCATGCTGCGCCATGGCGAGGCGGCGCGGGCTTCCTCGGTGTTCTTTTTGGTGCCGCCCTTGGCCGCCTTTATCGCCTGGATGGTGCTGGGGGATGAGATGGCCTGGCTGGCGATTGCGGGCACGGCTGTCGCGGTGGCGGGGGTGGCGCTGGTGGTTGCCAAGCCCTCGGCGCCGCGTCAGGCTTCGGTAAAAGCTTGAGGAACTCCCATGGCCCATGCAGGACTGAACTTCGGCATCTTTCTCGCCCCTTTCCATCGGCTGGGCGACAACCCCACCTTGGCCCTGGGGCGAGACCTGGATCTGCTGGTCGCCCTTGACTCGCTGGGCTTCGACGAGGCCTGGATCGGCGAACACCACTCCGCCGGCTGGGAAACCATCGCCAGCCCCGAGATCATGATTGCGGCGGCGGCGGAGCGGACGAAGCACATCAAGCTCGGCTCGGGTGTCACCAGCCTGCCCTATCATCACCCCTTTCTGGTGGCGCAGCGCTTCGTGCAGCTGGACCATATGACGCGCGGTCGCATCATGCTGGGCTGCGGGCCGGGCGCCCTGGTGAGCGACGCCTATATGATGGGGATCGAGGCGCATACCCAGCGCCCGCGCATGGAGGAGGCACTCCAGGCCATCACCCGGCTGCTGGCCTGCGATGGCCCGGTGACGATGAAGACCGACTGGTTCGAACTGCGTGAGGCGCGCCTGCATCTGGCGCCCTACAGCTTCCCGCGCTTCCCGATCTCGGTGGCCTCCTCCACCACGCCGGCGGGTGCGCTGGCGGCGGCCAGGCATGGGCTGGGGTTGATTTCCCTGGGCGCCGGCCTGCCGGGCGGGCCGCAGAAGCTGGCCGAGCAATGGCGTATGGCGGAGGCCGAGGCGGCGAAGCATGGCCAGACCATGGACCGCAAGAATTGGCGCCTGGTCGTCAACATGCATTGCGCGGAGGATGATGAGCGCGCCATGCGTGATTGCCGCATCGGCGAGCGGCTGGAAACCGAGACCTATTTCGGCGAGACGCTGGGTCGGCCGCCGACCCGCACGGAAGACCCGCTGGGCGATGGGCTGAAGGCCGGCACCACGCTGGTCGGCAGCCCGGAGACGGTGGCGCGCGGCATCGAGCGGCTGATCGGCTTCAGCGAAGGCGGGGCGGGCGGCATCCTGTTCCGCTGCCATGAATGGGCGGATCGTGAGCAGACTTTGCGCAGCTACGAGTTGTTCGCCCGCTGGGTGATGCCCCGCTTCCAGGGCAGCTTGCGCATGCCGGCCGAGAGCCGGGAATGGTGCTACGAAAACCGCGAGGGGATTTTCGCGCCCAACCTGCAAGCCCTGAAGAAGGCCTTTGTGGATGCCGGCCAGGCCGTGCCGGAGATGGCGCGCCTCAAGCTGCGCGAGCGCCAGCCGGGCGAATAGCCTCCTCCATCGCGCGCGCCTGATACTCGATGCGCGCGGAAATGGCGGTGAGGCTCTCGATCGAGGTCTTCACCTCGGCCGCGGCGCTGCGGGCCACGCGGGTGGCCAGGATTTCGCTGCGTGCCGTGGCGTTGGTGACGCGTTCCTCGCTGTTGGCCACCAGTGCGATGAGCTGCTGGCTGTGCGCGGCCACGCGCTCCACGGCTTCCAGCGTGTCCTGCTGGTGCTGCAGCATCATGACGCTGCCCTCACGCAGCAGGCCGGCAAAGGCGGTAACCGAGCGGCGCATCTCCTCCATTTCGGCGCGGGTCAGTCCGGGCGCCGGCGGCGGGTTGCGGTTGCGTCGGAAAGCGATGAGGGAGAGGGTGAGGTTGCCCAGTAGGAGCAAGGCGATCAGCCCGAGCAGCCCGGTGCCGAGCCAGTCCTCCGGCACCCATTCCAGTGGCATGGCGTTGGCCGGTTTTGCGGCGAATGCCAGCAACCCGACCCAGCCCAGCGGGCGGAGTCCCAGGGCGGGAAAGCGGGATGGGCGTGGCTGCATGGAGCGGGCTTAGAGGGGCCGGGGTAAAGAAAGTCTTGCCGGCATGGCCTTCGCCGATTGTTAAGCCCTCGCCCTGCATGTTTCCCGAGAAATGCCCCGGGGAGAGACCAGGATGGTCCTTGCAGCCTGCCCTTTCGCGCCCGTGTTGGCGCAGCTTGCGCCACTGGCGGGGCCACCCGTCATCCTGCTGCATGGCACGTCTCCACCCGGGCTGGAGGCAGCGCTGAGTGCGGCGTCCCTGCCGGCGATGCGGCTCGACCCCGGGGACGGCTCCCTCCAGGCTTTGCTCTATGCCGCGGATGTGGCGCGGATTGACCTGCTGTGGCTGGAGGCGCCCGAGGCGCTGCTGGGGTGGGAACCCATGGCGGGCATGATGGCCTGGGTGCGGCAGCGCCCGGTTTCCGTCGCGGTGCATGAGTATCTGCAATCCGCCGGCTATGATCTGACCGAGGCCGGGAGCCTTCTGCTCGCCCGGCGTGCTGCCGCCGAAGCACCGCATGCGGGGGAAGTGCCTGCGCTGCTGGCGCTCGCCATGCGCTTGCCGGAGGCAGAGGCGCTGCCCCTGCTGCGGCTGCTGGCCCCCTGGGACGGAGCGGCGCGCCAGGCGCTGGTGGCGCGGCTTACGGCGCAAGGCGACTGC
>CANHTE010000255.1 GCA_947462945.1 Acetobacteraceae bacterium | reverse complement strand
TCCGAGAACAAGCCCGGCACTGTCGCCGACCGCAACCTGGCCCTGGAACTGGTCCGCGTGACCGAGGCGGCGGCGCTGGCCGCCAGCCTTTGGGTCGGCAAGGGCGACAAGAACTCGGCCGATGGCGCGGCGGTCGAGGCCATGCGCCGCGCCTTTGACAGCGTGGCCATCCAGGGCACCGTCGTCATCGGCGAGGGCGAGATGGATGAGGCGCCGATGCTCTTCATCGGCGAGAAGGTCGGCCTCTACGCCAAGACCGGCGGCGGCGTGTTGGCCGATATCGCGGTGGACCCGCTGGAGGGCACCACGCTGACCGCCAAGGGCGGGCCGAACGCGATGGCTGTGGTGGCACTCGCCAATCGCGGCGGCTTTCTCCACGCGCCCGATTGCTACATGGACAAGATCGCGATTGGCCCAGGCTATCCCGAAGGCACCGTGGACCTCGACCGCACGCCGGCCGAAAACCTGGCTTCGCTGGCCAAAGCCAAGGGCGTGACCATCGGCGAACTGACCGTCTGCATGCTGGACCGTGATCGTCACAAGGACATCATCAAGGCCGTCCGTGCCGCCGGCGCGCGCCTCATGCTCATCCCTGATGGCGATGTCTTCGGCGTGGTGGCCTGCGCCCAGCCGGAAACCGGCGTGGACATGTATCTGGGCTCCGGCGGTGCGCCTGAAGGCGTTCTGACGGCGGCCGCCCTGCGCTGCATCGGCGGCCAGATGCAGGGGCGCCTGATCTTCGAGGATGAGGGCCAGGTGATCCGCGCGAAGGAAATGGGCATCTCCGACCCGCACCGCAAATACTCGATGATGGATATGGCCTCTGGCGAGGTGATGTTCGCGGCGACGGGCGTGACCAGCGGCCCGATGCTGCGCGGCGTTCGCCTGATCCCCGGCGGCGCCATCACCCATTCCATCGTGATGCGCAGCAAATCCGGCACGGTGCGCTACATCGAAGGCCGCCACAACTTCACGCTGAAGCCCATTTGATGGAAACCGCGCTCGGCGTCGAGCGCAGCCTCACCGGGCGCCGCTGGGTCTGGCGGCAAAGTGAGCCACGCATGGCGGCGGCCCTCGCGCAGCAACTCGGATTGCCGGAGATTGTCGGCCGGTTGCTGTCGGCGCGCGGCGTGGACCTGGATTCCGCCGGGATGTTCCTGGAACCCACCCTCCGCGCGCTGCTGCCCGACCCCTCGGTGCTGCTGGAAATGGATGCCGCCGCAGCCCGCCTGGCCGATGCGGTCCAGCGGGGCGAGACCGTCGCCGTCTTCGCCGATTACGATGTGGATGGCGCCTGCTCCGGTGCCGTGATCGTGCAAGCCTTGCGCGCGCTGGGCTGCAGCGTCTTCCCCTACGTGCCGGACCGCCTGGCCGAGGGCTACGGCCCCAATGGCCCCGCCATCGCCGGGCTGGTGGCGAAGGGTGCCACGCTCATTGTCTGCGTGGATTGCGGCATTGCGGCGCATGAGGCGCTGGCCGATGCGGGCGCCGAGATCGTCGTGCTGGACCACCACAAGGCCGAAGGCCCGCCGCCGCGCGTGGTGGCGGCGGTGAATCCGAACCGGCTGGATTGCCCCTCCGGCCTGCGGCAACTCTGCGCGGCGGGCGTGGCCTTCCTGGCGGCCGTCGCCATGCAGCGCGAATTGCGCCGGCGCGGCTTTTTCGCCAACCGCCCCGAGCCTGATCTGCGCGAGATGCTGGACATGGTGGCGCTGGCCACCGTGTGTGACGTGGTGCCCTTGCTGGGCGTGAACCGCGCCTTTGTGCAGCACGGCCTGCGCATCCTCGCCAAGCGGGAGCGTGCCGGGCTGGCCGCGCTGATGGAACTCAATGCGGTGCGGGACTTGCCCTCCGCCCACACGCTCGGCTTCGTGCTCGGCCCGCGCATCAATGCCGGCGGGCGGATTTCCATCCCCGATCTCGGCCTGCGTCTGCTGCTGGAAACCGACCCCATCGAGGCGCGGGGCATGGCCGAGCGGCTGGATGCGGTGAACCGCAAGCGCCAGGAAGTGGAGGCCGGGGTGCTGCACGCCGCCATGCTCCAGGCCGAGGCGCAGCAGGCCGCCGGCCATGCGGTGCTTCTGCTGCAGGATGAAGGCTGGCACCCGGGCGTGGTCGGCATCGTCGCCGGCCGTGTGCGGGAGAGGTTCAATCGCCCGGCCTGTGTGGCGGGAATTGAAAACGGGAAGGGCAAGGGCTCAGGCCGCTCGGTCCCCGGGTTGGATTTAGGCGCCGCCATCATCGCGGCCCGCCAATCGGGCATGCTGATCGCGGGGGGCGGCCACGCCATGGCGGCGGGCTTCACCATCGAGTCGCATCGCCTGCCTGAACTCCATGCCCATCTCAATGAACGCCTCGCCGCCGCGCGCGATTTGCCGGGTGCGGCCGAGCAGGTGCTGGAAGGCGCCATCACCGTGCGCGGCGCGACCGCCGAATTGGCCGAGGGCATCGGCCGTCTCGCCCCCTTCGGCGCCGGCAATGAGGAGCCAGCCTTCGGCATCTCCCGCGCGCGCGTGGTCAAGGCCGGGCGGGTCGGCAAGGAGGGCGCCACCATCCGCGCCTTTCTGGAGGGTGAGGATGGCGGGCGGCTCAAGGCCATCTGCTTCCGGGCGAAGGAGGGCCCCTTGGCCGAAGCGTTGCTGGCCCAGGGGGGCGCCCCCCTCATGCTGGCCGGGCATTTGCGCGCCGAAGTCTGGAATGAGCAGACCAGCGCCAGCTTCTTCGTGACCGATGCGGCGCGGCTCTGAGCCGGCGGCGGGAAATTTTGCCTGAAACGCAGTCATATTGGTCTGGACTGTATGAAAATTCAGCATGAGCCCGACCGTCATAGAATCATCATCCGCTAGGCTGCCGAAGATGCTTACCAAGCCGCGTCTCCAAGGAACCTTCTCATGCATCGCCGCCTTATTGCCACCGCCGCAGCCATCGTGCTCGCCGCCATCTCCCTTCCGGCCGAGGCGCAGCAGCGCACGCGGCTGACCGTCTATACCGCGCTGGAAAACGAGCAACTCGCCCCCTTCAAGACCGCCGCCGAGGCCGCGGTGCGGGATATCGAAATCGCCTGGGTGCGGGACAGCACCGGCGTCATCACCGCCCGCCTGTTGGCCGAGCGCGCCAATCCCCGCGCCGATGTGGTCTGGGGCCTCTCTGCCTTCTCGCTGCTGCAGATGGAGGCGCTCGACATGCTCGAGGCCTATACCCCCAGCGGGGCCGAGGCTCTGCGCCCCGCCATGCGCAGTGACCGCAGCCCGATGACCTGGACCGGCATGGACGCCTTCGTCTCGGCCATCTGCTTCAACACGGCCGTCGCCCGGCAGCGCAACCTGCCGCGCCCGGGCACCTGGGCGGATTTGCTGAACCCCGCGCTGCGCGGCCAGGTGGTGATGCCCAACCCGGCCTCCTCCGGCACGGGCTTCCTGACCATCGCCGGCTGGATCGGCGCGATGGGTGAGGAGCGCGCCTGGCAGTTCATGACCAGCTTGCATGAGAATATGCAGGTCTATACCCATTCCGGCTCGGCCCCCTGCAACAACGCAGCGCGCGGTGAATATGGCGCCGGCCTCTCTTTCGACATGCGGGCCGTGGCGCTGCGCAACCAGGGCGCGCCGATTGACATCATCGTGCCGACCGATGGCGTCGGCTTCGACCTGGAGGCAACCGCGATCATGCGCGGCACGCGCAACCTGGACGCCGCCCGCCGCCTGGCTGATTTCGCGGTGAGCCGCCCGGCCATGGAACTCTATGGCCGCTACTACGCGCTGCTGGCGCTGCCCGGTGTCACCCCCACTGTCCAGGGTTATCCGGCGGATTTCGAGCAGCGCCTGGTCAATGTGAACTTCCGCGAAATGGGCGCCCAGCGTGAGCGTATCCTGGCGGAATGGACGCGCCGCTTCGACAATAAATCCGCACCGCGGAACTGAAGGCGGATGTTGCAGAAGGTGGAGCCCTTCCTGAAGGTGGAGGGGCTCGGGCGGGATTTCGGCCGCTTCACCGCCATGCAGGATATAGAT
>CANHTE010000254.1 GCA_947462945.1 Acetobacteraceae bacterium | reverse complement strand
CCGCCGCGCATCGTTTGCTCATCTGGGATTTCGCGGCCGAACGCATCACCGAGCGTCCCATCCTGGGCTGGGGCATGGATGGCAGCCGCACCATTCCGGGCAGCGCGGGCCGGCCGGATGCGGCGCTGCGTGAGGCCTTTGGGCTGACATCCCCCGCCGCCAGCGCTTGGTTCGCACAGGCGCAATTGCTGCCGCTGCACCCGCATAATCTGGCCTTGCAGGTCTGGCTCGAACTGGGCGCCGTGGGGGCCATGCTGATGGCGCTGCTGCTGGCGCTGGTGGCACGGGCCTGCCGCAGCCCGGCCGCCTGTGGCGCTTTCGCGGCGGGGCTGGTGATCGCCATGCTGAGTTATGGCGCCTGGCAATATTGGTGGGTCTCGGGCCTGTTGCTGGCGGCGGTCGCCTCGCCATTCATGGGGCCGGCGCGGCTGGAGCCCGCGCCACGCGGGTGATAGCCTGCCTTCAGAAAAGGAGCCTTCGCCATGCCCCATGACGGCCATGACCATAGCCATGAGACGCCGCCCGATGGATGGAAACTGACCGGAGTGCGCGTCATCCCCGGCGACCAGCTGGACAGCAACACCGCCCAGACGCCCGGCATGAACCGCGCCGCCGCGATCAACGCGGCCCGCGTCGGCGCGCAGAAGCTCTGGGCCGGCACGGTGCATATCCACCCCAATGCCAAGACAGGCGCGCATCATCATGGCCATCTGGAGAGCGTGATCTTCGTCGTCTCGGGCCGCGCCCGCATGCGCTGGGGGGAGAAGCTGGAATTCGTGGCCGAGGCCGGCCCGGGCGATTTCATCTTCGTGCCGCCCTACGTTCCGCATCAGGAAATCAACGCCAGCGTGGACGAGACGCTGCGCTGCGTGCTGGTCCGCAGCGACAATGAGGCGGTGGCCATCAACCTCGACATCGAACCGGCCGAGCAGGTGGAGGAAGTGCTGTGGGTGGACCCGATCCATCGGGCGCCGGAACCCCCGCAAAAGGGGGGTTGAACCAGGCGCACCGCCCGCGCCGCTGAGGGCGCTCTCGCGCGATAAAACCGAGGGCGCGCTCGCGTGTGGGCGCAAGCCGGCCTAGTTTCGCGCCATGCAACGTTTCTGGTTCAGCGCGGCGGGGCTTTGTGGCGCCCTGGCCGTGGGCCTCGCCGCCATCGCCGCCCATGTCGCCCTCGATTCGCGGGCCATGGTGCAAAATGTCGCCATGCTGCTGGGCTGGCACGCGCCGGCGCTGATCGGCCTGGCGCTGTGGCAGCGCGGCGCCTGGGTGGCGGGGCTGCTGCTGGGCGGCCTCACCCTGTTCAGCGGGGCCGTGCTGATCCGTGCTTTTCTGGGAGTCTCGCTCGGGCCGGTTGCGCCCATCGGGGGCATGGCGATGATCGGCGGATGGCTGCTGCTGGCCGTGCTCGCGTGGCGCCGATGATCCGCGCCGCTTATCTGGCCGATGAGGGGCTGGAACGCCCTTTGGCCGAGGAATTGGCGCTCACCGGCCGCCGCGTGACCGCCTGGCATGGGCGGCTGGCCCTCTCGCCCGATCCGCCGGCGCCGGCCGCCTGGGCGCTGGATGTCTGGGATGACCCGCGCAAAATCCCCGCCCCTTCGGTCAAGCTTGCCGCTGACGGGCTGCGCGCCATTCAACGCAACTGGTCCCTCGTGCCGGCGCTGCACCACCGGCGCGCGGCGCTGATCGAGGCGCGGCTGCCCCCGGTGAAGGCGCGGCCGCTGGCGTTTCCCGAACCCGCGCCCAGTGGGCATCTGGGCGGCTGGACGCTGCTGACTCAGGAACTGATCCTCGCCTCCCCCACCAAATCCTCGCCCTTTCCAGGGGGTGCGCCGCGCTTTGTCGAGGATCGCGAGGGGCCGCCCTCACGCGCCTATCTCAAGCTGTGGGAGGGGCTGACGCGGCTGGGCCGCTTGCCTGCCCCGGGGGAGACCTGCCTGGACCTCGGCGCCTCTCCTGGCGGCTGGAGCTGGGCGCTGGCGCAGCTGGGGGCCACGGTCATCGCGGTGGACAAGGCGCCGCTGGAGGATCACGTGATGGCCATGCCCAACGTGACCTGGCGGCAGGACAGCGCCTTCGCCTTGCCGCCCGAGCCGGTGGACTGGCTGTTCAGCGATGTCATCTGCTACCCCGCGCGGCTTTTCGCGCTGGTGGGCCGCTGGCAGGGCTTTGCGCGGAACATGGTCTGCTCGGTCAAGTTCCAGGGCGAGACGGACCACGCGGCAGCGGCGCAATTCGCGGCCCTGCCCGGCGCGCGGCTGTTTCACTCGGCCCATAACAAGCACGAGTTGACCTTCGCGCAGCTTGAGGGAGACAGGCCATGACGGCACTCACCATTCGCAGCATCACCATCCGCGCCGTGGATGCGCCGATGGACCCGCCCTTGCGGAACAGCCTGAACGTCATCCATCGCGCGCCGCTGGTGATTGCGCAGGTGCAGACCGACCAGGGGCCCTGCGGCACGGCCTATGCCTTCGCCTATGCGCCCGCTGCCCTGGGGCCTTTGGCAGCACTGACGCGCAACCTCGGCGCTGGGCTGATCGGGCGCGAGGTGGCGCCGCAAAGGCTGTGGGATGAGTTGCTGAACGCCAACCGCCTGCTGGGAACCGAGGGGCTGGTGATGATGGCGATCTCGGTGCTCGACATGGCGCTGTGGGATGCCTTGGCAAAGGGGGCTGGGCTGCCCCTGGCGCGGCTGCTGGGGGGCGATCTCTCGCCCATTCCTGCCTATGGTAGCCTGCGCGGCTGGGGGCCTGCCATGCTGGCCGAAGAAGGCGGCCGCGCCGTGGCCCGGCATGGCTTCCGCGCCGTGAAGTGCAAGCTGGGCGCGCCGACCATCGCGGGCGACATCGAGACGGTGCGCGCCCTGCGCGAGGCCGTGGGCGAAGCGGTGGACATCCTGGTGGATTACAATCAGGGCCTGGACCGGCCCGAGGCACTGCGGCGCGGCCTGGCCCTGCAAGCCGAGGGCGTGGGCTGGATGGAGGAACCGCTGCATGTGACCGATGACGCCGGCCTTGGTTGGCTTTCGGCGCAGTTGGAAATGCCGGTCCAGGGCGGGGAAAATTGGTGGGGTGTCACCGGCATGGCCCGCAGCCTGACCGCGGGCGCCACCGACCTTTGCATGCCCGATGTGATGAAGATGGGCGGCGCCACCGGCTTCCTGCGCGGCATGGCGCTGGCGGCGGCGCATCGGGTGCCGCTTTCCTCGCATATCTTCATCGAGGCGAGCGCCCATCTGCTGAGCGTTTCACCGCTGCGGCATTATCTGGAGCATCTGGATATCGCCGGCGCCCTGCTGCACGCACCGCTGCGGGTGGAGGGCGGCCTGGCTCTGGTGCCGGATGCGCCAGGACTCGGGATGGAATGGGATGAATCCGCGCTGAGCGCCCATGCGGCAGACGCATGACAAGACCGGGTTGCCAAGGCGCGTAACGCGTGGCACATGCTCACTCACGGAGCGGGCGGGCGTAGCTCAGGGGTAGAGCACGACCTTGCCAAGGTCGGGGTCGAGGGTTCGAATCCCTTCGCCCGCTCCAGTCGGTTTCCCAACTTCACATTTCCCATGCGTCGATGGCGCGCTGAACCGCAGGCTTCCTTTGGTTTTGCCAAGTTGGCTTGAGGGTTGGAGAATGTGACTACCGACGTTTACGTCGCTCCGGAGGCCATTCTCTCTCCGAAGCTCGGGACTTGGGCGATTTAGTCTACAAGCTTCAAGTCACTGAAATCGTTTTAAATCTGCGCCGAGGCACGCCGGCCGGTTGCGCATCGCAACCGGCTACCGGTCGATTCTGGGACCGCAAAACAGCGCTCTCCACCCAGGGTATTGCGACGAGACGCGGGCCGGGGAACCATAGCGGCCATTCCAAGAACCAGGCCGCACCCCGCCCTTGGAGCGCGGCGGCGGTGACGAAAAAAGGCCGGGGCGTCTGGCAACAGGCGGTGTCCTGCGCGAAGACAGGGATTGGAACGCGTAATGGTGGCGAATGCCGATTCTGAACTGGTTG
>CANHTE010000253.1 GCA_947462945.1 Acetobacteraceae bacterium | reverse complement strand
GGCCGCACCACGGCAGATGCCCGGGTGCAATTGCTGACCATCGCCGCCCGCCCGGACCCGACGGGCGCCACCGCCGCCGCCGTGATCCGCGCCTTTGGCGATGCCAATGATCGCTTCGGCGCGGCCGAGGCCGCCCGGGTGGGGGTGGCCGCCAATCGCCTGGGTGGCCCGCAAATTCGCCTCGCCATTGCCGGCGCGCTGCTGGGCGCCGGGCTGGAGGGCGAGGCCTCCGCCCTGACCGACCAGCTGGACGGCACCACCACCTTGACCGCCGAGCAGCGCCGCGATGTCGCCTCCCTGCGGGGGGGCATCGCCGTGCGTTCGTCAGACCGGTTGAATGCCGAGGGCAACCAGGCCCAGGCCTTCGAGCGGCTTCGCCCCACCCTGGAGCGCGACCCCGAGAATCCCGACGCCAACCTGGCCCTCGCGCGGCTGTTCCAGGGGGCGCGTGAACCGCGGGAGGCGCAGCGCATCGCCGAGGCCATGCTGGCCCGCAACCCGCGCAATTTTGACGCGCGGCAGGGCGCGATCGACGCCGCCATCGCGCTGCGCCAGCGCGCCCGTGCCGAGGCGCTGCTGGCCGAGGGCCAGGAGATGTTCGGTCGCGAAAGCCGGATGACGCTGCTGGAAGCGCGGGTCGCCATTGCCTTCAATCAGGAGGACCGCGCCCGCCGCGCCCTGGAAACCGCCTCCGCCCAGCGGCGGGCGGAATTGGGCGTGGCCATGGGCGTGCCGGCAGGCCTGGCCGCCGGCCCCAGCGGCCAGCCAAACCCTTTCCTCCGCCCCGGTGCCACGGCGCCCTTGCCGGTGATTGCCGGTGCGCCGCAGCAGCCGACGGATCGCCTGAGCCGCGAGATCGCCCAGGAAATGGCCGGGCTGGAGGGGCGCACGGCGCCCCGCGCCGCGCTGGCCGGCAATTTGCGCCAGCGCTCGGGCAGTTCCGGCCTGGACCGGCTGCTTGATTTGCGCGCGCCGCTGGAAGCGGAGGTCACGCCGCCCGGAATCGGCGGGCGCCTGACGGCGAATGTCACCGCCGTTTCGCTCGATTCCGGCACGATCGGCACGGATACGGCCACGCAACGGCGCTTCGGCACGGGTTCGCTGACCAATGCCGCGCAAAATCCCCGCAGCACAGCGGCTGGCGTGGGCCTGGGCGTGACCTATCGGCGGGGTGATTCCTTCCGCGCCGATATCGGCTCCTCCCCGCTCGGCTTTCCGTCCAGCACCTTGCTGGGCGGGCTGGAAATCGCGCCCCAGATCGGTTCCGCGCGCATTCGCATCACGGGTGAGCGGCGCTCCGTTGAGGACAGCCTGCTGTCCTGGGTGGGTCAGCGCGATCAATTCACGGGCCGCAACTGGGGCAATGTGGTGCGGAGTGGCGGGCGCGCGCAGGTCGAATTGCCGTTGGGCCCCGGCTACATCTACGCCGGTGGCGGTTATTCCGTCTTTGAGGGCCAGAATGTTGCCAGCAATGCACGGATCGAGGCGGGCGCCGGCTTCTCCTACCCGGTGATCCAGGGGCCGAATGGCGAGCTGAGCCTGGGAGCTGACCTGGTCTATTTCGCCTATGACCGGAACCAGAGCGGCTTCACCTATGGCAGCGGCGGGTATTTCAGCCCGCAGGCCTATACCGCCTTCAATGTGCCGGTGGATTACCGTGGCCGTTCGGGGGATTTCAGCTATCGCCTGGGGGCGACCGCCGGCTACGCGGTCTTCCGCCAGGAGGAGACGCCCTATTTTTCCAATGATCCGGTGCTGCAGCGGCAATTGGTCGCGCGGGCTGCGGCCAATACGGGCAGCACACCGCTGCTGACCACCTTCCCCTCCCAGACCCAGCAGAATTTCGTGGGCGGGCTGCGGGCTGATCTCGAATATGCCATCACGCCGCGCATCAATCTCGGCGCCGGCTTCCGCTACGACAAGGCGGCGAATTGGGACGAGACGCGGGCCTTCCTGCGGCTGCAATCGCGCTTCTGACGCGCGGCTGAAGGCAAAGGCCATGGACCCGATGATCCGCTGGGGGATCCGGCTGGCCCAGTGGTTTCGCCACCCGCCCAGCCGCCCGCAGGCGATCCTCATCGCCTTCACCCTGGTTGCCTGCCTCGTGCTGGTGCTGGTGGAGCGCTTCATCGGCTGGCCGGCCTGGGCCACGCTGGGGGATCAGGGGCCGCGCATCATGCGGCCCTGATCAAAGCGCCTTGTCGTAGGTGATCCAGAAGCTCCGCTTTGCCAGCCGGTCATAGACGCCGCGTCCGCGGTAATTGTCATCCGCCGTGATCCAGCGAAGCACGCTCCAGCCGCGCTGCCGGCCGATATCCGCCAGCGCCTCGATCAGCGAATCGGCAATGCGCTGGCCGCGCTGGCCCGGCGCCACGAACAGGTCGTCCAGGAAGCCACCCGTGCTCGCCGAAAGCGGCCGCGCGAAGGGGCGGTAATGCGCGAGGCCAATGGCGCGGCCCGAGGCGTCCTCAGCCACCAGGGCCTTGGTCTCATGCGCCGGGTCCATGATCCAGGACCACACGGTGGCGCGCATCTCGGGCGTCTGTGTCACCTTGTAGAAGGTGGCGTAGCCGGCATAGAGCGCTTCCCAATCGGCACGATGGTGCGGGGCGAGCGGGATGATTTTCACCTCAGACATTTTCGTCACCTCCAGATTTTCGTCACCGCAGCCCCAGCACGTCATTCATGCCATAGAGCCCGGGCGGCTTGCCTTTCAGCCATTGCGCGGCGCGCACCGCGCCCGTGGCATAGGCGCGGCGGTCGAAGCTGCGATGGGTCAGGGCGATATGCTCGGAGCCGGCGGCGAAAAGCAGCGTGTGCTCGCCCACCACCTGGCCGCCGCGCAGGGCGGCGAAGCCGATGGTGCCGGTGCCGCGCGCGCCGGTATGGCCATCCCGCCCTGATTCGCGGCCAGCTTCCTCCAGCGTGGTGCCGCGCCCGCGCGCCACGGCGCGGCCCATGGCGATGGCCGTGCCCGAGGGCGCGTCCACCTTCTGGCGGTGATGCATCTCCACGATCTCGGCATCGTATTGTGCGCCCGGCAGCGCGGCGGCCAGCTTCTCGGCCATGGCGAGGACAAGGTTCACGCCCGTGGCAAAATTCGCCGCATAGACAATGGGTGCCCGCCGCGCGGCCACCGCCACGGCCTCCTCCTCCTCGGCCGAAAGGCCGGAGGAACCCAGCACCAGCCCCCGGCCCAACCCGGCGGCCAGTGCCGCATGCAAGGGCGCCGCATGCGCATGGGTGAAGTCGATCACCACCTCGCTCGCGGTGAACAAAGCGCGCGGATCATCGCCCCGCCCGGAGCCGCCGGCGAGGATGCAGCCTGCCGCCGCCACCTCCTCGGCCAGGAGCTTTCCCATGCGGCCGGCGATGCCGGTAATGCCGATCTGTGTCATGCGCGATTCATGACATGGCGAGACCCGCTCATCCAGGGCGCAGCAGCCACAGGATCAAGGCGACGGCCCAGAGCGCCACCGCCAGCAAGGCCACACGCTCGGCGTGCCAAGCGAGGCGCGCGCGCAGCACATGCGCGATCTGCCTGCGGTTTACCTCGGCGCTCAGCCAATTCCGGGGCACGCCGGCGCCGCGCAGCATGGCATAGACCTCCGTGTGGCGCATGTTGCGGCGGGGCGCGCGCCAGGCCGACAAAGCCAGGCCCGCCGCCAGCAGCGCCGCGATATCAGCCCCCGTGCGAAAGGCCAGCGCCGGGTCAAAGGACAGCGATATCATCACAGTTGCCGCACCCAGCCCGACAAAGCCGCAGGCCCGACGGATGGAGATGTCGGTGAAGGCTTCCAGACGTTCCATGCGCCCCCCCTTTGCGAGAGGTATTGATCCTACACGCAGGGGCTGGCGTCAGCGCAAGCCAAACAGCACCAGCAGGATCGCGACGCCGAGCCAGACCCACATGGCATTGAGCAGCGAAAGGCCCAGGCGTTCGGCGATGCCGGCGGGCAGGGCGGAGAGCAGCAGCGTGCCGGTGGAGACCATCAGGCTGGCGCCATAGAAAATCGTCTCG
>CANHTE010000252.1 GCA_947462945.1 Acetobacteraceae bacterium | reverse complement strand
CCTTCACCACGGGGGCGAGGCAATTGGTGGTGCAGGAGGCCGCGGTGACGATGGGATGCCGCGCGGGATCGTAGAGATGCTCATTCACGCCGACAACGAGGTTCAGCACAGAGTCGAACTTCACGGGGGCGGCGACGATCACGCGCTTCGCACCGCGGTCCAGATGGCCTTGCAGCACCTCGGGCGTGAGGAATTTCCCCGTGCATTCCAGCACGAGATCCACGCCGAGATCGCCCCAAGGGATGGCGCCGGGGGTGGCATGCTCGGAATAGGTCATGCGGCGGGCGCCGATGCGGATGGCGTCGTTGCCCTCCGCCGTGATCGGCGCGCGCCAGCGGCCCTGCACGCTGTCGAATTCCAGCAGATGCGCAATCGCCGCCGCACCGCCCTTGATCTCGTTCAGGTGCACGATATCGAGCCGGTTGCCCGCGCGCGGGTCCTCGGCCTGGCGCTCCGCCGCCCCCATCGCCGCGCGCAGCGCCAGGCGCCCGATGCGGCCCATGCCGGAAATGCCGACCCTCATGCCCTTGCCTCCAGACCCAGCGACACGCTCACCGCATCACCGCGTGCGGATCGGCCAGCTCATCAATCCGTGCCTTCAGCGCCATGCGGTCGAGCGAGGCGACAGGCAGGCTGATGAAGGCCTCCAGGCGGCGTCGTAGCCCGGCATAGACCTCGTTCAGCAATGTGGCGCGTTCCGCGGTGCTGCCGCTGAATTTCGAGGGGTCCGGCAGAGGCCAGGCACCGGTGATGGTTGTCGCGCCGAAATCCGGGCAGGTCTGCCCCTGGATCGTGTCGCAAAGGGTGATGACGAAGTCCATGCGCGGCGCGTCAGGACCGGAGAGTTCGTTCCAGGATTTCGAGCGCAGGTCCGACACATCGTGACCCAGGGTCTTCAGCAGGGTCATGACTTCCGGCAGCGGCCCGTCCGGCCGGGGATCCGAGCCAGCGGACCAGCCCTCGAACCTTGGACGGCCAATCTTGTCGAGGATCGCCTCAGCCATGATCGACCGGGCGGAGTTGTGAGTGCAGAGGAACAGCACGTTGAAGGCCGGTTGGGCCATGGCGTTTTTCTCCCGTGTGATGGTGTCGAGTATTCGGCCCAAGTCGCCGCAACGCTCAGGCTCGCCGCCGCAGCAGGCTTCCGCCAGGAAGGCGAGCAGGCTGCGCAGCCGCGCGAATTGCACGGCGTAGATCAAGCTGCGGCCTTGGCGTGTGGCAGCAATCAACCCCGCCTGATCCAGCGCCCGCAGATGGAAGGACAGTGTCGAGGCGGGCACGCCGAGGCGCGCCGCGACCTCGCCCGCGGCAAGTCCATTCGGCCCGGCGTCCAGCAAGGCGCGCAACAGAACGAGCCTGGTGCCCTGCCCGAGGGCGGCAAAGGCAAAAGCGGCTTCCTCGGTTTCCATGCTTCCACTTAAGTCGAATCGTTGTGGCGCAGGGTGACATTGAAGTGAAACTTCAATGTCAGCCGCAGGCTTCTGCGACGCTCGCGACGGCCTCGCGCGCGGCACGCGTCACGCCTGCCAGTGTGGCGGAGGCCATGCCTGTCCAGTCGCCGTAACCCAGCAGCCAAAGGCGCGGCTCGGCGATCACACGGCCCTGGCGATCCACGGCCACGCGGCCATCGGCCCCGACCAGGCCGAGCGGTGCAAGGTGAGAGAGCGCCGGGCGAAATCCGGTGCACCAGATGATGGCGTCGGCCTTCACCGATGTGCCGTCGGCCCAGGCCGCGCCATCTGTTGTGAGCCCTGCGAAGGGCCGCAGGCTGACGAACACGCCGCGGCTCCGCGCCTCGCGGACGGGCGGCACCGCGACGATGTCACCCAGTCCGCCCTGCACCGACGGCGCCGGCCTTCCCTCGCGTTCCGCCAGCCAGCGTGCCGTCGCCCGTTCGAACAGCACGCGGCCATCCACGTCGTCGGGCAGGAAGACCGGCTCGCGCTCTGTCACCCAGCTGGTGCGCGCCGCGACATGGGACAGCTCAGCCAGTATTTGCGCGCCGGAATTGCCTCCTCCCACCACCAGCACCGACTGGCCGGCGAAATCCTCGGGCCGGCGGTAGGCGGCGGAATGAATCTGGCGGCCGGTGAATTGATCGCGGCCGGGCATGTCCGGGATGAAGGGGTTTGCCCAGTTGCCGGTGGCGCTGATCACGGCCCGTGCTTCCCAGGCCGTGCCGCCGTCCGCTTCCACCCGCAGGTGGGGGCCGGCTGCGCGAACAGCCGCAACCCGCACCGGGCGTTGCACCGGCAGCGCGTAGCGTGCCTCATAAGCGGCGAGGTAGGCGATCACGGCGTCGCGCGGCGGGTATCCCCCGCCAGGAGGCACCGGCATCGGCCAGCCAGGCAAGGAACTCCATTGCGCGGGTGAGAAAAGGGTCAGCGAATCCCATGCCTGCCGCCAGGCGCCGCCCGGCGCCTGCTCGCCGTCGAGGATGCCGAAGCTGAGGCCGCTGCGGCGCAGAAAGTAGCCGGCGGCAAGGCCGGCCTGCCCGCCACCGATCACGACGACGTCGAGGGATTCAGGCACGGAAGTCGCGAACAGGCTCGGGTTTCCCCAGCGCCGCGTCACCGGGAAACCAGGCGCGGCCCAGCCGTAGGGCCACGCCAACCAGCAGGATCAGCACCGGCACTTCCACCAGCGGCCCGATCACCCAGTTCTGCACCAGGGAAAGCAACAGCACGCGGCGGTCACGGAAGACGTCCGGCAACGCCTCGTAGCGCACGCGTGCCAGGGGCGGGACCATCATCAAGATCAGCCCAACGGCGATGGGCAGGTTGGTTCCGTTGACGGATAGCGCGTCCAGGGCAGCCTGCAGACCGGGGATCAGGCTGCCGAGCGCGATGCCGAGTGCCATGGCGGCGAAGATCCAGAGGGTCAGGCCGCGGTCGAGGAAGGACAGGCGGCGTGGGGCGGCTACTGGTTCTGTCATTCAACCTCCTTGAGCCGAACAGGTCAGCTGGTCGCCCGGCCATTGGCGCCGATCAGCCGATCGGCGCCATGTGGGCCAGAGCCCGGCAGAACAATCACCCCCGGCGTAACACGATCCGACGATGCAGCAACCCGAGCGGAAGGAGAGCGGCGATCCCGACCGTCAGTGCCGCGAACAGCGCCATGGTCGGACCGACCCCCTCCAGCCCAGCCGCGAACAGCAAGGGTGCTCCGGCGCCCAGCACGGTGCGTATGGCTGCGAGTTGACCGAGCCGGGCGCCGAATCCCGCTTCGCCGAACAGGGTAAGCGGGACACTGCCACGCACGATGCTCGACAGGCCCGCCCCAAGGCCGAACAACAACGCGAAAGCGGCGCCCGCCAAAACCGGATCCAGCGGCAGCAATAGCATCAGAATCGCACTCGGCAGCGCCGCCGCGGAGACCACGGCGACGGTGAGCGGGTGAAGATTGCGCCAGAAGACGGCGTCCACGAGGCGGATCAGGACCTGTGCCGGACCCATCAGCATCGCGACCGGATAGGCGGCGGCGCCCAGGTCGAGTGCCTGCAGCACCCCAACGAGATGGACCGTGACTGCGGAGGTCAGCACACCGCTCAGCGCGAAGCTTATGGCGATAGCCCAGAAGGCCAGGCGCGCCGCAGCGCCGTGCAGCGGCGGCCCGAAAGCATGACGCGCTTCTCCCGCCGAAGCCGCGGCGGCGCCCTCAGGCGAACGCAGCGCGATCCAGGCGTGCAGCGGCAGTGCGACCAGAAAGTGCAGTGCGGCGAACACCGCGTAGGTGCCCCGCCAGCCGAGCTCCTCCACCAACCAACCCGTCAACGGCCAGAAGATCGTCGAGGCGAACCCAGCGATCAGCGTGATCTGCGTGATGGCGCGCCGCGCCTGTGCCTTGCCGATGAAAGCGAGGGTGGCAAACGCGGCGTCGTAGAGCACTGCGACGCTGGAGTGGCCCCCATCAAACCGGACAGGTGGCTTGGTGGACGGACTGGTGTTGGATGAACTCACGCGGGGACTGGAAACGCAATCCGCTGTGAGGGTGGATGGTGTTGTAATCCTCGAACCACTCGCTGAGGCGCTGGAGGACAGAAAT
>CANHTE010000251.1 GCA_947462945.1 Acetobacteraceae bacterium | reverse complement strand
CTCGTCGGCCTTGCGGAGCGGGGTCTTGAGCTTGGCGAGCATCATCTCGATGGGGTTCAGGTCTGGGCTGGGGGCCGCCAGGAAGAATAGCTTGGCGCTGACGGCGCGGAGTGCAGCGCGCACGGATTGGTCATTGTGGCTGCCAAGATTGTCGGCGATGACCATGTCGCCGCGGCTCAGCGTCGGCGCGAGGAACTGGCTGACCCAGGCCGTGAAGGAGAGCCCGTTGATCGGCCCGTCGATAACGCAGGGTGCGACGATGCGGTCGTGGCGCAAGCCGGCGAGGAAGGTGAGCGTCTTCCAATGTCCGTGCGTGACCTTGGGCGCGCCGCGCGGGCTCCAACCGCCGGTGCGCGTCATGTTCGTCTTGGCCCCGTTCAAGGCAGTGCCTCGAACCATCCACGAAGACCAGGCGTGCGGGATCAAACCGGTGCTGATGCGTCTGCCAGCATGTCCGCCGGCGCGCCAGGTCTGGCCGGTTCGTCTCGCTAGAGCATGTTCCGTTCGCAAGGGCTCACTTCACAAGCTCTAGCCCATTGTTTCTTCGAGCATCTTTATCCGATCAAGCGGTTCCGTTTGATTGGATGATGCTCTAGCCAGCAGCGTTTTTCTTGAAGCTGAGGCCTTGGCGGCGCATGAAGCGCCAAACCGTGCCGTGCGATACAGCAATGCCTGCGGTGCGCAGGTCGACGGCCAGGGTGCGCACGGCCCAGTCCGATTTCGATGCAAGCCGAGCCGTGATTTCATCGGCCGCGCTCAGCAGCATGAGCGGGCGTTGGCTGCTGCGCTTTTTGGCCTCCAGACCTTGCCCGGCGCGGGCGAGCTCGCCAATCCGCACCCCGCTTGCCACCGAAACAGCAAAGCGCGCCGCCGCCTCTCGGACGGTCGCACCTTCCGTCAGCGCGGCGGTGGGTCTGGCGAAGCAGAAAGGATTCGAAACAAAGCGACGCCGCCACTGCTTTACCGAGCCGTGTTCGCCATAAGCCGGACCCTGTCCCCTTTTTGGACCCGCTACACAAATCATGCTGCCGGTCGGTGAAGGGAAGCCCAAGCCCTCGGTCCCACCGCAAGTTCGCAGCCGCTTGCCAAACCGCAGCTCATCGCGCGGCATAGAATCGCGCCAGGCGCTCCGGCGGGACGCCACAAAAATACAGGCCCAGGGTGAGCAGGTTGCGGGCGGAGCGGCGCGCCCACCCCCCCTGGCGCCAGCGCTCGGCCGAGGTGACGGCCCGCGCGGCCATGGGCGCCAACCGCCCGCGACCCAGGCGCCGGACCAATTCCACATCCTCCATCAGCGGCATGGCACGATAGCCGCCCAGCGACTCGTAAAGCGCGCGTGAAAGAAACAGCCCCTGATCCCCATAGGGCAGCGCCAGAAGCCGGCACCGCCAGGCCACGGCTCTCTCAAGGCGGCGGGCCTGGCGGCTGGTGTCATCCAGGGCGAAGCGGAAGTAATGGGCGCGGTCGGGTTGTCGCATGGCGGCCAGCAAGGCGGCCTCCCAGCCGGGTTCCAGCCTGGTATCCGCGTGCAGAAATAGCAGCCACTCGCCTGAGGCGGCGGCCGCGCCGGCCGCGAGCTGAGCGCCCCGGCCGCGCGGCGCCTGGATAAGGCGGCCGCCCTTCGGCGAATCGGCGCTGCCGCCATCGGCCAGGAGGATCTCGCCCAGGCCCTGAAGCTGCCGGACCAGCGGCGGCAGAAGATGGGCGGCGTCCAAAATCGGGATGATCGCCGAGATTTTCCCTTTTTGTTCTTGACAGGAGGGACTCATTTCCGCAGCTTCCGATAAGAACATTCAGGGAACTTAGACATGCCTGATGGTGGCGGATATCTCCTGGCGCAGAAAGCCGCGATCAAGGGGCGCGGCGCCGTTTCCAACCACACGCCGCGCTTCGAGCGTGAGGTGGTGGAAGCCTTCGATGATGGCTGGGCCAGCCTGACTGAGGATATGCCCAGCCTGCGCACGACACTGACGCGCGAGGCAGCGAAATCCGCGCTGACCTACAATGACAGCCCCGACCTGGGCTTTGACCGCTCCCTCAACCCCTATCGCGGTTGCGAGCATGGCTGCGTCTATTGCTACGCCCGGCCGAGCCACGCCTATCTGGGCCTTTCGCCGGGGCTGGATTTCGAAACACGGCTGATGTTCAAGCCGGAGCTGCCCGAGATCCTGGCGCGGGAATTGTCGCGGCCCGGCTATCAGGTGCGGCCGGTCGCGCTGGGCTCCAACACGGACCCCTATCAGCCGGTGGAGCGCACGGAAGGTCTGACCCGGCGTGTGCTGGAGGTGCTGGAGCGCTTTGGCCACCCGGTCACCATCGTGACGAAATCGGCCGGTGTGCTGCGCGATGCCGATATCTTGACGCGGATGGCACGGCGCAATCTGGTGCGGGTCTGCCTCTCCATCACCGCGCTGGACGCGAAGCTGGCCCGCGCGATGGAACCCCGCGCAGCCAGCCCGATGCGCCGGCTGGAAGCGGTCCGCGCGCTGGCCTCGGCTGGAATTCCCGTGGCGGTGCTGGCCGCGCCCATGATCCCCGGCATCAATGATGCGGAGCTGGAACGCATCCTGGAGGCCAGCGCCCAGGCGGGGGCGAGCAGTGCCGGTTATGTCCTGCTGCGCCTGCCCCTGGAATTGCGGCAAATCTTCGAAGAATGGCTGAACGAGCATTACCCCGAGCGCGCGGCGCGGGTGCTGGCGCTGATCCGGCAGACGCGGGGCGGAAAGCTCTATGATGCGCGGTTCAGCCAGCGCCAGACCGGTGAGGGCGCCTATGCGGAGTTGCTGGCGCAGCGTTTTGCGTTGGCGATCCGGCGCCTCGGCCTGGACCGCCGCGACGGCGGCACATCGCGCCTGGACTGCAGCCAATTCAATTGTCGCGCCGCTTCCCGCCAGCTGGAGCTTCTGTAGTCCCGGTTTCCAAAGGCAATTCCTCGTCCGCTGGGGCGGCCTTTGGCGGAGGTTCGGGGGCAGCGCCCCCGATCTCGGGCCGTCCCCGCCGCATCCGCCCCAGGGACAATTCGGCGACCACCCCGTGCAAGGTGCGCACCTCCTGCTCGGTGATCTCGCCCCGCGTGAACCAATGCCGCAGGTTTCGCACCATCCCCTCGCGCTTTGGCGCGTTGCGCAGGAAGCCGCAGGCGTCGAGTTCGCTGATCAGATGCCCCATGAAGTTATCCAGGCTGCCGCGGGTCGCCACCTCGGTCTTGTGGGTCTGGAACTGGCGGGGCGGCGTGGCATCGGCGCTCACCCACCATTCATAGGCCAGCACCATCACGGCCTGGGCCAGGTTGAGCGAGCTGAATTCAGGGTTGAGCGGATAGCGGATGAGGGTATCGGCGCGGGCCAGATCCTCGGCCTCCAGCCCGGCGCGCTCCGGGCCAAACAGGACCGCCACGCGCATGCCGCGCGCGTTGATCTCCCGCAGTTCGGCCGCCCCCGCGCGGGCGGTCATCACCGGGATCACCACATGGCGCGGGCGGGGGCAGGTGGCCAGGACGCGGTGGCAATCGGCCAGGGCCGCATCCACCGTGGGGAAAACCTGCGCCGCATCCAGGATGCGGTCCGCGCCCGAGGCCGCAGCCCAGGCGCGCGGATGCGGCCAGGTATCGCGGGGGGCCACCAGGCGCAAATGGAACAACCCGCCATTGGCCATGGCGCGGGCGGTGGTGCCGATGTTTTCGGCGAGCTGCGGGCGCACCAGCACGACGATGGGCGTCTCCCCCTCGGGAGCAACCAGCGGTGCGGCGCCCTCCTCTCTCATTCCTTTGGCCTCACCGGGCGGGCAGCCGCGCGAGCATGGCGCGCATCTGCGCGATCTCGGCCTGCTGGGCGGTGATGATCTCTTCGGCCAGGCGCTTCACCTCCGGGTCGCTGCCGTGGCGGAGCACGATGCGGGCCATCTCGATGGCGCCCTCATGGTGGGGGATCATGCCGGCGACGAAATCGCGGTCTGCATTGCCGCTGTAGCGGATCTCCATGGCGCGGTGCATGGCGGCATTGGCGGCGCGGAATTCGCGCGTGCTGGCGGGCTCATTGCGTGCGGCAGGCGCGGCAT
>CANHTE010000250.1 GCA_947462945.1 Acetobacteraceae bacterium | reverse complement strand
TCGGGCTTTGGGCAGACCGGGCCTTACGCCAAGCGGCCGGGCTTCGACCAGATCGCGCAGGGGATGGGCGGGCTGATGTCCGTCACGGGCCTGCCGGGCCAGGGGCCAGTGCGCGTGGGCATTCCGGTCGCGGACCTGACCTCGGGCCTGTATTGCGCGCTGGGCATCATGGTGGCGCTGCTGGAGCGCGAGGTCACGGGCAAGGGCCGCTGGGTGCATGTCAGCCTGCTGGAAGCCATGATCGGCATGATGGACTTCCAGGCCACCCGCTGGACCATGGGGAAGGACGTGCCCAAGCAGGCCGGCAATGACCACCCGACGACAACGCCCACGGGCCTGTTTTCCACCACCGATGGCGTGGTGAACCTGGCCGGCGGCGGCCAGCAGATGTGGGAGCGCATCGTGGGCGTGCTGGGCATCGAGGAAGCGGCCAAGGACCCCGACGTGGCCACCGACAAGCTGCGCAGCAAGAACCGGGTGAAGACCAACGCCATGTTGCAGGCCGTCATCGGCACCAACACCAGCGAATACTGGGTCAGCCGCTTCAACGAATCCGGCGTGCCCTGCGGCCCGGTCTATTCGATGGACCAGGTCTTCGCCGACCGCCAGGTGCAGCATCTGGGCATGGAAATGCCCATCGAGCACCCGCAGCTGGGCACCATCAGCGTGGTGCGCGCGCCGATGCAGATCCAGGGCGTGGAATGCGGCCGCCGCCCCACGCCCGAGCGTGGCGAGCACACGGATGAGGTGCTGGCCGAATTCGGCTTCTCGGCCGAGGAGATTGCCAGCTTGCGTGCGCAAAAGGCCATCTGAGGTGAAGATCACCTCCATCCGCCAGGGCGTGGTGCCGATCAACAGCGCCATCGCCAATGCCTATATCGACTTCTCCAAGATGACGGCCAGCGTCGTTGCCATCACCGTGGAATCCGGGGATGGCCGCCGCGCCACCGGCTATGGCTTCAACAGCAATGGCCGCTACGCCCAGCCCGGCCTGCTGGCCGAGCGCTTCATCCCCCGCCTGGAGGAAGCCGGCGAACTCCCTGCCCATGCGGATGGCGGCTTCGACCCCCACCCCGCCTGGGCGGCCATGATGAAGAACGAAAAGCCCGGCGGCCATGGCGACCGCTCAGTGGCGGTCGGCGTGCTCGACATGGCGCTGTGGGATGCGGCGGCGAAGCTGGCGGGCGTGCCGCTCTGGAAGCTGCTCAGCACCCGCTACAATGGTGGCCAGCACGACGCCACCGCCTGGGTCTATGCGGCCGGCGGCTACTACCACCCCGGCAAGGATGTGGATGGCCTGGTGGAGGAAATGAAGCGCTACCTGGGCATGGGCTACAGCGTGGTGAAGATGAAGATCGGCGGCTCGCCCGGCATGCCCCTGCGTGAGGCGCTGCTGCTGGACCTCAGCCGCATCGAGGCGGTGCTGAAGCTGCTGGATGGCGATGGATCACGCCTCTGTGTGGATGTGAATGGGCGCTTCGGCCTGCATGCGGCGCTCAGCTACGCCGCCGCCATCCAGGGCTTTGGCCTGCGCTGGTATGAGGAGCCGCTGGACCCGCTGGACTACGCCACCCACGCCACGCTGGCCGAAAACTACGGCCCGCCTTTGGCCACCGGCGAAAACCTGTTCAGCATGCTGGATGCCCGCAACCTGATCCGCCATGGCGGTCTGCGGCCGGACCGCGACATCCTGCAATTCGACCCTGCCCTCTCCTACGGCCTGGTCGAATACCTCCGCACGCTGGTGATGCTGCGCGAGCACGGATGGTCCCCCCGGCGCTGCGTGCCGCATGGCGGGCATCAATTCGCGCTGAATATCGCAACCGGCCTGGGGCTGGGCGGCAATGAGAGCTATCCGGAGGTGTTCGCGCCCTTTGGCGGCTTCGCCACCGGCGTGCCGGTGGAGAACAGCCGCGTGGCGATGCCCGATGTGCCGGGGATCGGGTTCGAGGTGAAGAATGATCTCTGGGCGGTGCTGAAGGATCTATAGGGGGGCCTGCCCCCCCTTTCTCAGACCGGGCCAAACACCTCCCGCATCCCGGACCTGGCTGATGCCATGAGCATCGGCCACCCCTGCCCCATTCCCCCAGGCAGGCCCATGACAGCAAGCATCAGCGCGCATTTTCCACTTGTCGGGATTTCTGACAGGGCGCCCCGGCATGAAATCTAAGCCGTTGATCTTAAAGAAATAATTCCCTGGCAGCGAACTTGCAAGCGAGCAAAGTTGCAAGCGTCAGCTTGGCGTGGCCGGGCGCGATGATCCCGGTCGTTCAAGTCAGGGAGGCAAATATGCCCCGGAGTTTTCGCAATTTTCTGGCCACCGCAATCCTCGGTGCAACACTCGGTCTCGGCGCGGGTGGGGCCATCGCCGGCCCCTTCATCATCGCCGGAACCGACGCGGATGATCATGGCTTCGTGAACGGAGCCGGCAACCAGGATGGCTGGTTCTTCATGCAGCGCGCCCTGGAAAACATTGCGCCCGGCGTCACCAATGGAAACAAGACCGTTGTCTTCCTGGGCAGCGATCCCGGCAGCTCGGCGGGCAATGCCGCGCAATCGGCCTTCAACCTCTCCAACCTTCCGGGTGCGGGCTGGACGGCCCAGTTCGTCAACGGGACTGTGGCCATCAATACCTTCCTGAGCACGGGCATCGGCTCTGCCGGCATCATCATGCTGGATTCCGGCAGCAACGTGGGCGGCGGCATTGATGCCGTGGAGAGCGCTGCGGTGGCGGCGGGCGCCGTGGTGCTCAACAATTTCCTGGGTGCTGGCGGTGGCTTGTTTACCCAGGCCAATGCCCTGGGCTTCCTGACGGCGCTGGTCCCCGGCATCAACATCATTGACCGTTTTGACACCGGCATCGCCCTGACGGCCGCCGGCAATTCCGCATTTCCCGGTTTGACCAATGCCGACCTCAGCGCGGGGCCGTATCACAGCGTCTTTTCGAATTTCGGCACGGTCCCTGTCCTGGGCATCGAAACCAACCGGTTCGGTGGGGCGGTGATCCTCGGCGCCTCCGGCGGGTCCATCACCAACCCAACGCCGGTGCCGGAGCCCGGCACGCTGGGCCTGCTGGCGATGGCCCTGGCTGGCCTCGGCCTCGCCCGGCGTCAGCGCGCCTGACACACGCCACCCCGGCGCGCCCACATGCAGGGGCGCGCCGGGGTCAGTGCATCATCGGGCGGGCCAGGCTTCAGGCCCGCCGGGCGAATTGCTTGTTTTCCAGCTTCGACAACAGCCGCACCACCGGCCAAAGCAGAATGAAATAAGCCACCGCCGCCGCCATGATGGGCGTGGCATTGAAGGTCACGCTTTGCGCCTGGCGCGCCTGGAACAGCAATTCCGGCATGGCCACCACTGCGGCGATGGAGGTCAGCTTCACCACCTCCAGCGTGTTCGAGATCAAATCCGGCAGCACATTGCGCACTGCCTGCGGCAGCACCACCAGGCGCATGGTCTGCCAGCGGCCCAGCCCGAGGGAGCGCGCGGCCTCGGCCTGGCCGGCCGGCACGCTGGCGATGCCGGCACGCAAAATCTCCCCGTAATAGGCGCCGGTATTGAGAAAGAAGCCGATGGCCACGGCGGCGAAGGCGCTGACCTCCAGCCCCGCAAAAGGCAGGCCGGCATAGACGAAAACCAGCAGCACCAGCGGCGGCAAGGCGCGGAATACATCCACCCAGGCCATCAGGGGCCAGCGCACCCAGGGGTTCTTCACCGTGGACAGAATCGCCAGGATCAACCCGCCCATCAGCCCCAGCGGCACCACCACGGCCGAAAGCAGCAGCGTCTGTCCCAGGCCGTCCAGCAGGATGGGCCAGGCTTCCGTCAGGATTTGCAGGTTGAAGAAGGCGTCGATGAAATCCTGCATGGCGCTAACGCTTCGCCCGGTAGTGCTGCTCAACCCAGCGGCCCGCGATGACGACGGGCAGGAACAGGATGAGATAGGCCACGGCGCCCAGCGTCAGCGGCGTCGGGTTGAAGGAGAAGGACACACCGGCCTGCGCCGCGCCCAAAATCTCCGGCACGGCCACCACGGAAGCGAGAGCCGTGCCCTTGGTGATGGCGAT
>CANHTE010000249.1 GCA_947462945.1 Acetobacteraceae bacterium | reverse complement strand
TCGGGCCGCATGGATCGGGGTCCAGCAGGACCACCCAGGCGCGCCAGGCAGCGAGGCCGCCGCGCGGAGAAGGGGTGGAATGGGACATGACGTGAAGATGACCTTCGGAATCGGGCAAGTCAAACCAGGGCTGGCTTGCAAGCGGAGCATGGCGGCGGCACCTTCAGGCCATGATCCGCTCTATTCTCCTTGCTCTTGATGACACGCCCGGCGCCTGCGCCGCGCGCGACGTCGCCTTTGCCCTTGCCCGCCGCACCGGTGCCGCCATCACCGCCCTGATCGTGCTGGACCGCCCGCATACCAGCGGCGTGCATGAAGCGGTGCCGTTGGGGGCCAGCGCCTTCGCCAGCCGCCGCAACGAAAAACTGGCCGAGGCCGTGGAGGCCGAGGCCGCCCAGGTCCTTGCCGCCGCGCGCGACATCGCGGGCGACCTCGTCTTCGAGGTGGTGCGCCGCGAGGAAGCACCGGAGGAAGCGCTTTTGGCCGAGGGTGCAGCGCATGACCTCATCATCATCGGCCGCGACAGCACCCTGGGCCGCGAGGCCTGTGATGACGGCCTTTCCCCCACGATCGAGGCGCTGCTGCGTGACGGCGCCCGCCCGCTGCTCGTCGTGCCGCCCGGCATCGAGGCCGGCCATCTCGCGGCGGGCGAGGCGCTGAAGCGGCCCGTGCTCATCGCGCATGATGGCTCGGCGGCGGCAATGCGCACGCTGCAGATCTTTGCCCTGCTCGGCCTGGCGCGGGATCAGGCGGTGAAGCTGCTCGATTTCACCGCCGAGACCAGCCCGGAAGCCCTCCAGCGCTACCTCATCCGGCACGGAATGGCGGCCGAGGCCTATGCGGTGACGGGTGACGCCCATGACATCCTGCTGGCCGAGGCGCGCAGCCTGCCCGCGGCCCTGCTGGTCCTGGGCGCGGATCAGGAGAGCGGCATCAGCCGGTTGATCTTTGGCAGCGCCACGGCGCGGCTGCTGCGCGCCTCACCCTGCCCCGTTTTCATCCATGGGTGATGCCCGCAAACGCGATACAGGGTCTCAGCCTTGCGGATGGGTCAGATTGGCCCAGGGCGCGGCAAAGCCGGCCAGCAGCCCGTCCGGCGCCTCGGGCAGCAGCGCCGCGTAGATTCCGCGCGCCGAACCCAGGCTGGGGTGGTTGCGGTACAAAATCCGGTCGAAGCCGAGATCGATCAGCAATTGCAGCATGAGCGGCGGATTGGGCGCCCAACCCGCCACCCAGCTGCCCTGCACGCCCCCGATCGGCGCGTGGTGGCTCTGCGCCATCATGATCGGGCGCGCATCCGCGAGCGCATCCTGCATGGTTTCCAACAGCAGGATGCGATTCGTGACGCTGCGCAGGCCACGCAGCGCCAGGATCGGGTTGAACCATTGCTCGAAACAGGCGGTGGCCAAGACCAGGTGGAAACTGCCGAAGGCTGCGCTCAATTCCCGGGGGTCCTGCGCCCTTGTCTCCAGCGGGGCACCCAGCGCATGCGCGGCCCATTGCGTGGCGGAGAGCGCATCGCTTCCAGGCAGGGTCCAGGGCAGATGGTCGGTCGCCAGCACACGCCGGGCACCGCGCCGCAGCGCCGCGAGGCTGAAGGCCCCATTGGCGGCGCCCACCTCCAGAACATCCGCGCCGGCGAGATTGAGTGGATCGAACAGGGCGGCCTCCTCCTCGCGCAGCTGCGCTTCGGATTTCAGGCCGGGGGTCAGCAGCGTGTCCCGCAGGCGCAGGCTTTGCAGCCAGCGATGCGCGCCCATCGCGCTGCGCAATTCGGCCTCGTTCATGCGGTCACCAGCGCCTCGATGGCGCCTGGCACATCCAGATCCCGCCAGTTGTCGTCGAAGCGGAGGATCAGGCCTTCCGCCACCTCGGGCGTGAAGGCGGCGTAGATGCCGCGGGCCCGGCCAAGCGTCGGATGGTCGCGATAGAAAATGCGCGTGAAACCGAGTTGCAGGAACAAATGCAGCATGGTGGCGGGATTGGGGCCCCACCAATTCGTGGCGTCCTGGTTCAGGATGGCGCCGGGGTAGAACACCATGCCGGGCCGTGCCTGATCCGTCAGGTCGCTATGGGTTTCCACCAGCAGCAATTGGCGGGTGATGCCGCGCAGACGGGCCATCACCTCGATCGGGTCATAAAGGTGGTAGAACACCCCAAGGAACATGACGACATCAAAAAGGCCAAGCTGCGGCGTGATCTGCGGCGGGTCCAGCATGAGCGCCTCGACGTCCAGGCCGAGTTCAGCGCGCGCCAAGTCGAAGGTCTCACGCCCGCGCCAGATGGGGTGGTTCCAGATGTAGCTGTCGGTGGCGAGGACGCGCGCCGCGCCGCGCCGCTTGGCGGCAAAGCTGAAATACCCGTTCCAGGCACCGATATCTATCACGCTCCGGCCCGCCAGATCGAAGGGGGAGAGCAGCGCCTGCTCCTCCTGGGCCAGGATCGCTTCCGTCTTGCCGCCGAAGGTGGTGAGGCCCTCGCGCAGCGCGATGGAATGCCACCAGTGGTAGGACTGGATGCGGGCCAGCAGATCGGCATCCGAAAGGCGCGGGGCGAATGATGACATCAAGGCCAAATAACAGTCCTCAGCACTTTATGCCAATAAGCCGACTTGGCCGCCATCGCGCGTTCCAAGCCGCCTTTGATGGGGCGAGCCCATTGACCGGTTGGGGGCTGCACCGCACCAATGCGCCATGCGCGTCCTGATCCTTGGCGCCGGCGTGACCGGCCTGACCACCGCCCAGAGCCTGGCGGCCGAGGGCCACAGCGTGACCGTGGTGGACGCCGAGACCCGCGCCGGCCGGGGCGCCAGCTTCGCCAATGGCGGCCAGCTCTCCTACAGTTATGTCGCGCCCTTTGCCGGGCCGGGCGTGGTCGGCAAGGTACCGGGCTGGATGCTCGACCCCGACGGCCCGCTGCGCTTCCGCCCGCAGGCCGATCCCGGCCAATGGGCCTGGCTGATCAGCTTCCTGCGCGCCTGCAACCCGACCACCGCCGAGCAGACGACGCGCCGTTTGCTGTTGCTGAGCATGCTCTCACGCGACCTGATGCGGGAATTCTCGGCCAGCGCGGCCTTCGATTTCGCCTTCGCTCCTGCCGGCAAGCTGGTGCTCCAACCCGATGCCGCCGCCCTGGCGGGCGCCCGGCGGCAGATGGAATTGCAGGCCGGCTGGGGCAGCGCGCAAAGCGCCCTCTCGCGCGAGGAGTGCCTTGCGCTGGAACCGGCGCTGGGCGGCATCGCGCATCGCATCGCGGGGGGCATCCATACGCCCAGCGAGGATGCGGGGGATTGCCGGCTGTTCTGCGAAGGGCTGGCGCAATCCCTCACCCGATCCAACGCGGCGGTGACCTTGCAGCTGGGCACCCGGGTCACGCAGATCATTCGGGCGGAGGGGCGGGTACGGGGCGTCATGACCACGGCCGGCGTGATGGAGGCTGATGCCGTGGTGCTGGCATTGGGCACGGGCGCGCGTGCCCTGGCGCGGCCCCTGGGCCTCGCGCTGCCGATCTATCCGCTGAAGGGCTATTCGCTGTCCTTGCCCATCACCGATGATGCGGCGGCGCCGCGCATCAGCGTCACCGACAGCGCGGCCAAGGTGGTCTATGCCCGCATCGGCGCAAGGCTGCGTGTGGCCGGCATGGCCGATGTGGTCGGCTATTCCACCGCATTGGAGGAGCAGCGCCTCTCCACCCTGATCCGCCAGGCCCGAGCAGCCTTCCCGCAGGCCAGCGACTGGCGGGAGTTGAACCCCTGGGCCGGGCTGCGCCCCGCGACACCGACCGGCCTGCCCATCCTGGGCGCGGCCCCTGGCCATCCGGGGCTGTTTCTCAATCTGGGCCAGGGCTCGCTGGGCTTCACCCTGGCCATGGGCAGCGCCGCGATCCTGGCGGCCGAGATCGCAGGCCGGCCCCCGCCCATCCCGCTGGACGGATTTCGCCTGTGATGCGCCTCAGCGCGTTTCGATGGTGATGCCCCGGCCGCCGAGGTTCACATCAATCCCGCTGCGGCTCTGATCCTTGTAGAGCCAGTATCCGCCGACACCCAGCACAATACCCAAAATACCCACAAGAATGATGGTGGAGTTC
>CANHTE010000248.1 GCA_947462945.1 Acetobacteraceae bacterium | reverse complement strand
CTTCACCACGGCGATGGCGTCGTGCTGGCGGAGGTCGAGGCAGATGCTGCGCTTGTTGCGGCACCAGGTTTTCCAGGAGGTCTCCACGCCCTCCACCTTCCAGGCGCGCAGCGTATCCCCGGTGGGCGGCTCCACCTTGATGACCTCGGCGCCCTGGTCGGCCAGCAGCTTGGTGAGCATGTTGCCAGCCACGAGGCGTGAGAGGTCCACCACGCGCAGCCCCTCCAGCGCGCCTTGCGCGGCGGCGTCGAATTCGCGCCGTGTCAGCATGTGTCTTCCCATTCGCGCCGCGTTACGGGTGCCACGCTAACAGCGCCAGGGAAAACGCCTAGCCTTCGTCATTCCGTGCTTGCAACCGAGGGAGGCGAGGGGCCACGCTTCCCGCAAAACACAGGGAGGGAAACATGTTCCAGCGTCGCGCATTCCTGGCCGCCGGTGCCAGCCTGGCCAGCCCCGCCTTGGCGCAACCTGCCTTGGCGCAACCCGCCTGGCCGGCGGAACGGCCGATGGAGGTGATCGTGCCCTTCCCGGCCGGCGGTGGCGTGGATGTGATGACGCGGCTGATCATGCCCATCGTCGCCGCGCAAATCCCCGGGCTGCGTCACATCGTCACCAATCGCAGCGGGGCGGCGGGGCAGATCGGCCTGGAAGCGAGTTTCAACGCGGCGCCGGATGGCTATACGCTGGGCGCCACCACACTGCCCGCCCACAACGCCATCCCCATGGAGCGGCCGGCCCGCTTCCGCGCCATGGATTTCACCTTCCTGGCCAATATCGTCGAGGATGCGAATTGCTTCTACGTCCGAGCCGATAGCCCCATCACCAGCGTGGCCGATCTCATCGCCGCCGCCCGCGCGCGGCCTGGCCAGATGACCTATGCCACCACGGGCGTCGGCTCGGATGATCACCTGTTCATGCTGGCCTTCGAGCAATTGGCCAATGTGCCGCCTTTGGTGCATGTGCCCTTCGCCGGCGCCGCGCCGCTGATCCCGCAACTGCTGGGCGGGCATGTGGAACTGGCCGCCATCAATGTGGGCGATGCCTTGCAGCTGAAGCGCGAGGGGCGCCTGCGCATCCTCGCCCAGGCCAGCGCCGCGCGCTGGGCCGAAGCCGCCGATGTGCCGACCTTCCGTGAGGTCGGGCTGGATATCTTGCATGGTGCGGCGCGCGGCATTGTCGGCCCGCCCGGTTTGCCCGCAGCCATCACCGAGCGGCTGACCCAGGCCTTCGCGGTGGCGATGCGCGACGCCGATTTCCTGCGCGAGGCGCAGCGGCAATTCATGCCGCTGAACCCGCTGGTGGGTGCGGAGTATCGGGCGATGGCGCAGCGCACGGAGGATCAACTGCGTGCACTGTGGCAGCGCAGACCCTGGCGGGAATAGCACGCCCCAGGAACGGGGTCTGGGGCCAATGGCCCCAGCCGCCGGAGGCCTCTTTTCTTCAGTTCTCCGCCCGTCGCCGCAGCGCCCGATCCGCCAGCAGCAGCACCAGCGTGAACGCAATCAGCAGCACCGCCACCGCCGCCATCGCCGGGTCCAGGTTTTCATTGATCCCGTCCCAAATGCGGCGAGGCAGGGTGAAGACATCGCGTGAGGCGATGAACAGCACCAGCACCAGCTCATCCCAGGAATGGATGAAGGCGAAGATGGCGCCGGAGACGATGCCCGGCATGATGCGCGGCAGGATCACCCATCGCAAAGTCTGCGAGAGCGAGGCCCCCATGCCCCGCGCCGCCTGCTCCAGCCGCGGGTCAAAGGCAGCCAGCGCGGTGGAGACGGTGATGACCACATAGGGAATGCCCGTGACGCCATGCGCGATCACCACGCCCAAGAATCGGTCCAGCAACCCCAGAGGCCCAAAATAGCGATACAGCCCAATGGCATAGACGATAGAAGGGATAATCAGCGGCAGCAGCATCAGCAGCCGGATCACGTCGGTGGAACGCCGCGAAATTCGCCAGCAGCCAATCGCGCAAAGCGTGCCCGCGACCACGGAGAGCACCGTCGCGGCCAGCGCGATGAGGAAGCTCTGCCAAATCGAGCCCAGCCATTCTGGCGAGGTCAGCACCGTGCGGAAATGCTGGAGGCTGAGGGCTTCCTTGGGCAGCGAGAGGAAGCGCTGATCGGTGAGGGCCACCGGCAGCACGATCAGGATGGGCAGCACCAGATAGAGTGCCGTGACCCAGGCCAGGCCGCGCCCCCAGGGGCCGGCGCCATGCGTGCCGTGCATCATGCCCGGCCCGATCGTGGATGCGCTCTTCGCGCATCCGCGTGAATCGGCCCGGCCATCACGCTCCCCCGGTTCCGAACATGCGGCGCAAATCCACGATGCGTGAGAAGACCAGCAGCGTGACGATGATGGTCAGCACCAGCATGGTCGCCATCATCGTGCCCAGGCCCCAGCGGATCAGGTCCAGGATTTGCAGGGAAATCCACTCCGCCACCATCAGTGTCTTGCCGCCGCCCAGGATGGCCGGCGTGATGTAGAAGCCCAGGGAAAAGATAAAGACCAGCACGCCCGCCGCAATGACGCCCGGCATGGAAAGCGGCAGGAACACCTGGCGGAACACCTGCGCCCGCGTGGCGCCCAGGCCGCGCGCGGCGGCCAGCAGGCGGGGGTCAATCTCACGCATCGCGGCCAGCATCGGCAGCACGGCGAAGGGCACCATGTAATGCACCATGCCGACCAGGATGCCGAATTCGTTCCACACCAGGGGCAGCGGCTCCGTGATCACGCCCGCCTGCATCAGCGTGTTGTTCACCAGACCCTGGCGGCGCAGCAGCGTCACCCAGGCAAAGGCGCGGACGAGCACGGAAATCCAGAGCGGCACCAGCACCGCCATCATCCACCAGGCCCGCGCGCGAGGGCTGGCGAGGGTGATGGCATAGGCGATGGCATAGCCCAGCAGCAGCGCGAAGAAGGTTGTGATCAGGCAGATGCGCAAGGTGGTCAGGATGACGCGTTGCACGCCCTCGGACGTCAAAAGCCGTTCGTAATTGGCGAGGCCCGGCTCCGGCTCGGTCACGGAAATCGCCAGCACCTGGAGGATGGGCGCCACGTAGAAGACCAAGACCAGCAGCAGCGCCGGCAGGATCAGCAGCCACCAGCCGGCCAGCCTCATGGGACATCTTCCACAACGGGCACGGCAGCATCGGCGGGCCAGCCCAGGCGTACGGGCAGGCCCTCGGCCGGGGCGATGGCGGATTTCCAGGCGGGCTGGATCACGCGCAAATCGCCCAGATGTTGGGTTTCCACCACGAGCGAGAAGCCGGCGCCGAGATAGGACCAGGCACGGATGCGCCCGATGACCTGGTTCTCCTCGTCCTCGCCCTCGGCCAGGACGCGCAGTTTTTCCGGCCGCAGCGAAAGCAAAGCAGGGGCATCTGGGCTTGGGGTCACGACGGGCCCGGCAAAGCGCACATGCAGCCGCGCCTCCCCCGCTTCCAGCAGCATGCCCGCCGCATCCGGGCCGCGCGCAATGCCTTGCAGGAAGTTGGACTTGCCCAGGAAATCCGCGACAAACCGCGTGCGCGGCCGCTCATACAGCGCTGAAGGATCTCCCAGTTGCACCAGCTTGCCATGGTTGAGGATGGCAATGTGATCGGAGAGGGAGAGCGCCTCCTCCTGATCATGCGTCACATTGACGAAGGTGCGGCCGATGCGCCGGTGCAGCGCTTTCAGCTCCTCCTGCAATTCGGCGCGGAGTTTTTTGTCCAGCGCGGAAAGCGGCTCATCCAGCAGCAGCAGCGCGGGCTCGAACACCAGCGCGCGGGCGAGGGCCACGCGCTGCTGCTGCCCACCCGAAAGCTGCGCGGGCCGCCGTTCCGCAAAGGCGGCCAGCTGCACGAGGTCCAGCGCGGCGCGCACCTTGGCGTCCCGATCGGCACGGGACTGGCCGCGCACGCGCAGGGGGAAGGCCACATTCTCGGCCACGGTCAGATGCGGGAACAGCGCATAGCCCTGAAACACCATGCCGAAATCGCGCTTCTCGGGCGGCAGGGGCGTGATGTCGCGGCCATCCAGCAGCACATGCCCGCGGCTCGGCTCCACAAAGCCGGCGATGGCCATGAGGATGGTGGTCTTGCCCG
>CANHTE010000247.1 GCA_947462945.1 Acetobacteraceae bacterium | reverse complement strand
CCACAACGGCAAGACGGTGGATTTCCGCAACGTCATCCTCATCATGACGACCAATGCCGGTGCGTCCGACATGGCGAAATCGGCCATTGGTTTCGGCAGCCCCGTGCGCACCGGTGAGGATGAGGAGGCGGTGAAGCGCATGTTCACCCCCGAATTCCGCAACCGGCTGGATGCGGTGATTCCCTTCGCCGGCCTCAGCCAGGAAATCGTGGCGCAGGTGGTGGAGAAGTTCGTCATGCAGCTGGAGGCGCAGCTCGCCGACCGCAACGTGACGATCGAACTCTCCTCCGGCGCCAAGGAATGGCTGGCCGAACGCGGCTATGATCCGCTCTATGGCGCGCGGCCGCTGGCCCGGGTGATCCAGGAGTTCATCAAGAAGCCGCTCGCCGAGGAGTTGCTGTTTGGCAAGCTGGTGAAGGGTGGCGCGGTCAAGGTGAACCTGGTCGAAGGCGCCTTGAGCTTCGACATCGCCGAGACCCCCTTGGCCACCCTGCCCAAGCCGGAGGGCGATGGCGAGGCCGAGAAGGAGCCGGAAGCCACGGCCGAATAGGCCGGGGCCACCGCGCAGGAAACCAAGGGCTCCGGTGGTGATCCACCGGAGCCCTTTTTCATGCCATCATCCGCCCCCGCAGCCTTCACGCCGCAAGCCACGCGGCGCCGCCAGGGCCGGCGCCTGCACCAGCGTCACCACACACCCCGCATAATCCCGGGTGAAGCGCCAATCCGAGACGCCGGAATGCCCCCGCGCAGGCCCGGAGGCCCAGAGCGCCAGGGTCGGTGCGAACCGCCGCTGGGCTTCGCTCGCCACCAGCTGCGCCCGCTCCTCGGGGCTGGGGTCGAATTCATCGCGCTCGAAGAGCATGACCATCAGGCGCGTCCGCCGTGCATCCAACCCGCCCAGGATGCGGCGGAAATCCTCCAGGGCCAGCGCCCGGTATTCGGGCCTTTCGCCATGGGCGGCGGGGGCGGCGGCCAGCACCGTGTCCACCAGCTCCGGCCGCTCGGCCGCAGCCAGGATGGCCTGCCAGGCACCACGGGACTGCCCGCCCAGGATGATGCGCCGGTAGCCCGCCTCGCGCAGCGTCGGCAGCGCGCGCACCAGCCGTGGCAGGGTGACGAACAGGCTGTCATCCCCCGGGTGGCGATCAAAGCGGAACACGTCGAAGCCCGCCTCGTTCAGTGGTGAGACCAGGCCGGGAAGGGCGTGCTGGCGATGATCCTCCTCGGCGCCGCCATAGCCATGCGCCCAGATCACCGCCCCTTCCGCCAGATGGGGGCCGCGATGCAAATGGAAGGGGCTGCGCGTGAAGGGGCCGATCCCGCCGCGCTCCGGCTGGATGGCGGCGGCACCCGGCTGCGGCTGGCCTGAAGTGCCCCGCAATTCCCCATCCACGGCCAGGATGCGGCACGGGCTGCCGACCGCCTCGCCCCGCATGCGCGACACTTGCCGGGTGCAATTGGCCAGCGCCGTCCGCTCGGCATCCCCCGGGCTGTCATGGCCTGAGACCATGGACCAGGCGGCCCGCCCATCCGCCCCCTGCGCAAACGCAAAGGCCGCATGCGGCACCGCACCCCGGTAATGCTGCGTGAAGGAGATGGACAAGCCGGCCGAGGGCAGCGGCACCGGGATGGAGCGGGCCGAAAAGAACCGGGCATGCGCCGCTTCATCGGCCGCCAGGGCCGGCATCCAGGCGAGCAGAAGCAGGGGGAGAAGCCAGCGCATGGCAGGCAGTTTGGCACAATTCCACGCATCGCAACCCTGGCGCCCCGCCTGCCGCCTTGAGGTGCCAGGCTTGCGGCTCTATTCAGGCCGCATCATGCCCGATACGCCCCAGAAGCCGCTCCAGGATTTCCGCTACGATTTCGCCGCCGCCGAGCCGCGCTGGCAGCAGGCGTGGGAGGCGGCGCGTTGCTTCTCGGTGCCGGATGTTCCGCCCGATGGCGCCCGGAAATATTACGTGCTGGAGATGTTCCCCTACCCCTCGGGCAAGATCCATATGGGGCATGTGCGCAACTACACGCTGGGTGATGTGGTGGCGCGCTACAAGCGGGCACAGGGCCATCTGGTGATGCACCCCATGGGCTGGGACGCCTTTGGCCTTCCCGCCGAAAATGCGGCGCGCGAACGCGGCACGCATCCGGGGGAATGGACCCGCGCCAATATCGCCAATATGCGCGCCGAGCTGAAGCGCATGGGCCTCTCGCTGGAGTGGGAGCGCGAATTCGCCACCTGTGACCCTGAGTATTACGGCCAGCAGCAAAAGCTGTTTCTCGATTGCCTGGAGGCCGGCCTGGTCGAGCGCAAGGAAAGCTGGGTGAATTGGGACCCGGTGGATGGCACCGTGCTGGCCAATGAGCAGGTGATTGACGGCAAGGGCTGGCGCTCCGGCGCGCCGGTCGAGAAGAAGAAGCTCAGCCAGTGGTTCTTCGCCATCACCAAATTCGCGCCAGACCTGCTGGAGGCGCTGGATGGGCTGGATCGCTGGCCTGAGCGCGTGCGGCTGATGCAGGCGAACTGGATCGGCCGCAGCGAGGGCGCGCGGGTGCGCTTCCAACTGGCCACGCCAGTGGATGGCCCAGGGGAGAAGATTGATGAGGTGGAGGTCTTCACCACCCGGCCGGATACGCTGTTTGGCATGAGCTTCCTGGCCGTCGCTGCCGAGCACCCGCTGGCGGCGGCCGCTGCCGCAGGCTCCGCCGAGGTCGCCGCCTTCATCGCGGAATGCCGGGCCATGGGCACAAGCGAAGTGGCCATCGAGCAGGGCGAAAAGAAGGGTTTTGATACCGGCTTCACCGTGAAGCACCCCTTTACCGGGCAGGAATACCCGGTCTGGATCGCCAATTTCGTGCTGATGGAATACGGCACGGGCGCCATCTTCGGCTGCCCCGCGCATGACCAGCGGGACCTGGATTTCGCCCGCAAATACGGGCTCTCCGTGACGCCCGTGGTGCTGCCGAACGGCGCCGACGCCGCGACCTTCATCGTGGGCAACGAGGCCTTCACGGATGATGGCATCAGCTTCAATTCAGGTTTCCTGAACGGGCTTGATGTTCCCGCCGCCAAGCGCTCCGCCATCGCCCGCATCGAGGAATTGGGCCAGGGCCAGGGCGTCACCAATTGGCGCCTGCGGGATTGGGGCGTCTCGCGCCAGCGCTATTGGGGCTGCCCCATTCCCGTGATTCATTGCGATGATTGCGGCGTGGTGCCCGTGCCGGCCGAGCAACTTCCCGTCGTGCTGCCTGAGGATGTGGATTTCTCCCGCCCCGGCAACCCGCTGGATCACCACCCGACTTGGCGGCATGTGGCCTGCCCCGCCTGTGCCAGGCCGGCCCGGCGGGAGACGGACACCTTCGACACCTTCGTTGATTCCTCCTGGTATTTCGCCCGCTTCTGCTCGCCCCGCGCGGCGCAGCCGGTGACGCAGGCGGCCGTGGATGCGTGGCTGCCGGTGGACCAGTATATTGGCGGCATTGAGCACGCGATCCTGCATCTGCTCTACAGCCGCTTCTTCACCCGCGCCATGAAGGCCACGGGACATGTCAAGCTGGATGAGCCCTTCGCCGGCCTCTTCACCCAGGGCATGGTCACGCATGAAAGCTACAAGGGCGCCGATGGTCGCTGGCTCTATCCGGAGGAGGTGGAGAAGCTCGGCGACGGCACCGCCATTGTGAAGGGCACGAATGAGCCCGTGACGGTCGGCCGCATCGAGAGCATGTCCAAGTCCAAGCGCAATACGGTGGACCCGGGCGCCATCATCAACCGCTACGGCGCGGACACCGCCCGCTGGTTCATCCTGAGCGACAACCCGCCCGAGCGGGATATGGAGTGGTCGGAATCGGGCGTGGCGGGAGCGAGCCGCTTCATCGGCCGCATCTGGCGCCTCGCGCAGAACATGACCGAGGCGGATGCGCCCGATGAGGCCCTGGGCAAGAAACTCCGCCAGGCCACGCACCGCGCCATCGCCGCCGTGACCGAGGCGCTGGAGGCCTTCACCTTCAACGTCGCCGTCGCCAGGATCCACGAATTGGCCAATACCCTCGGGGACAGCGCCGCCGCCCCCCTGGCCGCGCGGCGCGAGGCGATGGAAGCGCTGAT
>CANHTE010000246.1 GCA_947462945.1 Acetobacteraceae bacterium | reverse complement strand
GATGTCGGCGTGGCGGTGCGCGATTTCCCGGCCATGCTGGCCCTGCTCAATCAGGCTGATGCCGAGATCAGCGGCGATCCCGAGGCAGCGGAATTCCTGGCCTGGCTGCGGGATGACAATTTCGTACTGATCGGCCACCGCCACCTGGTCCTCCGGGGCGAGGGGGCCGAGGCCCTGCCAACCGAAAATCTGGGCCTGCTCTCCGACCCCGCGCTGCCCGTCTTTGATGCGCTGGCCAGCCTGCCCGCCCTGAGCGACCGCGCCCGTGCCGCCTTCGCCGACCCGCCCGAAGTGACCGTGGCCAAGGCCAATATGCGCAGCACGGTGCATCGGCCGCAGCATGCGGATGTGATCGCCACGCGCGTCCTGGATGCCACGGGGCGGGTGACGGGCGTGCGTCTGTTCCTCGGCCTTTTCGCGGCGGCCGCCTATAACCGCAACCCGCGCTCCATCCCGCTGCTGCGCGGCAAGGTGGAGCGGATTCTTGCCACGGCCGGCGTCTCGCCCTTCAGCCATGACGGGCGCGCGCTGCGCAACATCCTGGACACCTGGCCGCGCGACGAGTTGTTCCAGGCAAGCGAGGCGGAGATTCTGGCAGGCGCCCGCATCGCGCTGGACCTCTCGATCCGCCCGCGCCCGGCGCTGTTCTTCCGTCCCGATCCTTTTGGCCGCTTCGTCTCGGTCATTGCCTGGCTTCCGCGCGAAGCTTTCGACACGCGGCTGCGCTCGCGCGTGGGGGAGATGCTGGCGCGCGCCCATGGCGGGCGGCTTTCCGCCTTCTACATCGCCCTCGGCGACGCGCCGCTGGCGCGCGTGCACTACATCCTTGGCACCGACCCGGCGCGGGTGGTGGCGCCCGACCAAGCGGCACTCGAAGCCGCCGTGGCCCAGGCGGCCCGCAGCTTCGGGGACCGCCTGGCGGATGTGTTGGTGGAGGAGCGGGGCGAGGCTGCGGCCGGCGCCGCCCTCGCCCTGTGGCGCGACGCCTTCCCCCCCAGCTACCGGGAGACGGAAACGCCCGGGCAGGCTGTTGCCGATCTCAGCCTGGCCGAAAAGGCCCTTGCGAGCGGGCGGATCGAAGCGGCGGTGCTCCAGCCGCCGGGCCAGCCGGCGCTGCGCATCATCCTGCGCCTGGCGGTGCCGGGCCACGCGCTGGCGCTGGCCGATGCCTTGCCGCTGTTTGAAAGCCTGGACCTGCGCGCCATCGAGGAGGTGCCCCATCGCCTCATCCCGCAGGGCGCCGCGGCCGTCTCCTTGCATGTGTTCACGCTGGATGCGGGCATTGATTTCCAGGCCGAGCGCGCCCAGCCGCTGCTGGAGGCGCTGGAGGCCCTGCTGGCAAGCGAGGTGGAAGCGGATGGCTTCAATCGCCTCGTGCTCCGTGCCGGGCTTGATTGGCGGGAATGCTGGCTGCTCCGGGCGATGTTTCGCTGGCTGAAGCAGGTGGGCTTCCCCTTCCCGCAGGAGAGTGTTTCCGCGGCACTGGTGGCGCAACCCGGGGCGGTGCGGCTGCTGCTCGACCTGTTCCATGCGCGCTTCCATCCGGATGCCCCTGCTGATGAAGCCGCCCTCGACGCCGGATGGTTCGCCCAGCTGGACCAGGTGGCGGACCCCGATACCGACCGGATCCTGCAACGGCTGCGCACGCTGCTGGATGCGATGCTCCGCACCAATTTCTATCAGGGCAAGGCCTATCTGGCCTTCAAGCTGAATTCCGCGCTGGCGGGCGAGATGCCAAATCCGCGCCCCTGGCGGGAAATCTTCGTGCATGGCGCCAGCATGGAGGGCTGCCATTTGCGCGCTGGCCCGGTGGCGCGGGGCGGCATTCGCTGGTCCGACCGGCGGGAGGATTTCCGCACCGAAATCCTGGGGCTGATGAAGGCGCAGCGCCTGAAGAATGTCGTCATCGTTCCGACCGGCGCCAAGGGCGGCTTCGTGCTGAAGGGCCATGTGCCCACGGATCGTGAGGGCTTCCAGGCCACCGGCATCGCCGCCTATCGCACGCTGGTGCGCGGCATGCTGGACCTGACCGACAACCTGCAAGGCACGGCCGTGATCACGCCGCCCGGCATCCGCCGCCGCGATGGTGATGACCCCTATATCGTGGCGGCGGCCGACAAGGGCACCGCCACCTTCAGTGACATCGCCAATGGCCTTTCCGCCGATTACGGCTTCTGGCTGGGTGATGCCTTCGCCTCGGGCGGTTCGGCCGGCTATGACCACAAGATCATGGGCATCACCGCGCGTGGCGCCTGGGTGATGATCGAGCGGCATTTTGTGGAAACACTCGGCCGCTCCATCCATGAGGCGCCCTTCACCGTGGCCGGCGTGGGCGACATGTCGGGCGACGTCTTTGGCAATGGGCTGCTGATTTCGCAGCAGGCCAAGCTGGTCGCTGCCTTTGACCACCGGCACATCTTCCTGGACCCTGATCCGGACCCCGCGCGCAGCCATGCCGAACGGGCGCGGCTGTTTGCCCTGCCGCGCTCCTCCTGGGCGGATTACGATGCGAGCCTGCTCTCAACCGGCGGCGGCGTCTTCGCCCGCAATCTCAAGACCATTCCGCTGAGCCCCCAGGTCAGCGCGCTGCTGGGCATCGCCGATACCCGGGCCGAGCCCGTGCGGGTGCTTCAGGCCATCCTGCGCCTCAACACGGACCTGCTCTATTTCGGCGGCATCGGCACCTATGTGAAAGCCAGCACCGAAACCCAGGCCGAAGCCGGGGACCGCGCCAATGACGCGATCCGCGTGGATGGCCGCGACATCCGCGCACGGGTGGTGGGTGAGGGCGCCAATCTCGGCGTCACCCAGGCCGCCCGCATCGAAATCGCGCGCTTCGGAAGCGATGGGACGGGGGCCCGCATCAACACGGATGCGCTGGACAATTCGGCGGGTGTCAGCACCTCGGACCATGAGGTGAACATCAAGATCCTGCTGACCGATGCCGAGGCCTCCGGCGTCATGACCCGCCGCCAGCGGGATGAATTGCTGGTCAGCATGACGGATGAGGTGGCAGCGCTCGTACTGCGTGACAATCATCTGCAATCCGTGGCCGTGACGTTGGAAACCCGCGCCGGTGCCGCGGCCCTGCCGGCCCAGGCCGCACTGATGACGCGGCTGGAGGCGGAAGGCCTGCTGGACCGCATGCAGGCTGGCCTGCCCGATGCCATCACCATGGCCGCCCGGGCCAAATCCGGCGACGCCCTGGCCCGCCCCGAAGTGGTGGCCCTGCTGCCCTTCGCCAAGCTCTGGCTGAGCGATGTGATCTCGGCCAGCGCCTTGCCCGATGATCCGGTCTTCGCACCGCTGCTGCGCGCCTATTTCCCCACGGCACTCCAGGCGGAGGGCTTTGCGGCGTTCATCGCGCGGCACAGGCTGCGGCGGGATCTGGTGGCAACGGCACTGGCCAATCTCGTGGTGAACCGGCTGGGCTGTGCCGGCCTTGCCAGGCTGGTGGCGGGCGCCGCGCCCTTGGACGTGGTGGACGCCATCTGGCTCGCCGCCGAATTGTTTGAGTTGGAAGCCCGTTTTGAGGCCGCCGAAGCGCTGCCCCCCGAACCGCGCCTTGCCGCGCAAGGCGTTCTCCGGGACCTGCTGGAGGCAGCGGCGGTGGCAGTGATGCCGCCCGCGCGCGCGGGCTTGGCGGCCGCGATGGCGAGCCTGGGCCAGGGCGTGGCCGAACTCACTGCATCCGAAATGGCAGGGCTGGAGCCAAGCCTGGGCAGCTTTGTGACCGCCGCACCGCGCTTGGCGGCAGCACCCTCCGTCGTCAGCCTTGCGCTGGAGACGGGGGTATCTCCCACCGATGCGGCACGCGCCTGGACCGAGGTGGGGGTGGCGTATCAGTTGGACGCCCTCGCCCAGGCGGCACGAAGCATGGACGCCGGCGGTGCCTATGGCGACCGTGCCCGGGCCGCCTTGCTGGCCGATCTTCGGGCCACGCAGTCACGCCTGGCGGCGCAACATCTGGCGGGCGGCGGGGCGAGCCTGCCGGAAGCCCTCCGCCCGGTGCTGGTGGATGCGGCCATCCAGGGGGATCTGGCGGCGGTCACCGTGGCGGTGCGCGCATTGGCGGGGATTTGAGACTTTCCGGCATC
>CANHTE010000245.1 GCA_947462945.1 Acetobacteraceae bacterium | reverse complement strand
TTCGCCGCTCAGCGCGCGGGCCGCTCGCTTCCGTTCCACTTCCGGATCAGGGATGGGCGCTGCATCGAGCAGGGCCTGGGTGTAAGGATGAGCCGGCGTGGCGTAGAGCGCATCGCGATCGGCGGCCTCCATGACGCGACCGAGATACATGACGACAATGCGGTGCGAGAGGTGCCGCACCACGGCGAGGTCGTGCGCGATGAAGAGGTAGGCGATGCCGAGGCGGCCCTGCAACTCGGCCAAAAGATTGACGATCTGGCCCTGAATGGAGACATCCAGCGCCGAGACGGGTTCGTCGCAGACGATGAAGTCGGGCTCCATCGCCAGCGCCCGCGCAATGCCGACGCGCTGGCGTTGCCCACCGGAAAGCTGGTGGGGGTAGCGCTCGGCCATCTCCCGCAGCAGCCCCACCTGGTCCAGCAGTTCGTCCACGCGGGCCTGCGCGGCGGTGGGGGTGAAGCCCAGGCGCTTGCGCAGCGGCTCGCTGATCGTGCCGCCCACGGTCATGCGCGGGTTCAGGGACGAGTAGGGATCCTGGAAGATGACCTGGATGCGCGTGCGCAACACCTTCATGCGGCGGGAGGAGACGGTGGCAAGGTCCTCGCCGTCGAACAGAATCTGCCCGCCAGTCGCCTTTTCCAGCTGCAGCACGACGCGGCCGACGGTGGTCTTTCCGCAGCCGCTCTCACCCACCAGGCCCAGGGTCTCCCCGCGTGCGATGCGGAAGGATACGTCCTGTGCGGCGCGCACCGTGGCGGTGCCGCCGAACAAGCCACGCAGCCGCACGGGGAAGTGCTTCGTGAGACCCGTGACCTCGAGCAGCGTCCCACCCGAGTTGGGCGGTGCGAGCGCGTGGCCGCTTGGCGCCTGAGAAGCCGGCGGCATCTCGGCGGCGAGGTGGCAGGCAGAGGATTGGTCGGGCGCCACCTGGCGCAATGTGGGATCCGTTGCGCAGATCTCCTGCCGCCACCGGCAGCGCGGCGCGAAGCGGCATCCGGCCGGAGGATAGAACATGTTGGGCGGCGCGCCCTCAATGGTTTCCAGCATGCCGCCCCGGGCGCGGTCGAGGCGCGGGACAGAACGCAGCAGCCCCACTGTATAGGGGTGCCGGGGCGCGCTGAAGACGGGGGCGGCAGGCCCCTCCTCAGCGATGCGTCCGGCGTACATGACGGCAACGCGATCGGCATAGCGGGCGACGATGCCGAGGTTGTGGGTGATAAGAACCAGGGTAATGCCGAGCCTACGGGAGAGGTCCTTCATGAGCTCCAGGATCTGCGCCTGGATGGTGACGTCGAGCGCGGTGGTGGGTTCGTCGGCGATGATGAGGCGCGGGTTGCAGGCAAGGCCGATGGCGATCATCACACGCTGCCGCATGCCGCCTGAGAAGTGATGCGGATATTGGGCCAGACGGCGCTCGGCGTCGGCGATACCGACAAGGCCGAGCAGTTCGATGGAACGTGAGCGGGCTTGGTCGTCGTTCATTCCCATGTGGATCTTGAGGGGCTCGGCCAGTTGCATCCCAATGCTGAGCACCGGATTGAGGCTGGTCATCGGCTCCTGGAAAATCATGGCGATGTCGCGCCCGCGGCGCTCGCGCATTTCGGCTTCTGACAGGGCCAGCAGATCCTGACCCTGGAACATGACGCGTCCGCCAACGACGCGCCCGGCGGGCTTCGCGAGCAACCGCATGACGGCCAGCGCCGAGACGGACTTGCCGCAACCACTTTCACCCACCAAGGCCAGGGTTTCGCCGGCGCGCACCGACCAACTCACGCCATCCACCGCGCGAACCAAGCCCCGGGCCGTGTGGAACTCCACCACCAAGCCTTCAACCGAAAGGATGGGCTCGTTCGCGCCTTGGAACGTTCCCGCAGACCTTTCGTCGAGGTGGAGGAACTGATGCATGGCGTTCCCTCGCGTTTATTGATTATAAAATGCATTATACCCAGGATGGGCGCAAGTCCACCATTGGGCCCACCTTCCAGGCAAGGAATAGTTTTGCGATGACCGACGATCTCGCCGGCAAGACCGTGCTCATCACCGGTTCTTCCACCGGCATCGGTGCCGCAGTCGCGCGGGGCTTTGGAGCCCAGCGCATGCGCGTGGCCGTGCATGGCAACAGCAACATGGAACAGGCGGAGCAAGTCGCCGCTGAAGTGCGAGCTGCGGGCGGCGAAGCGATTGTCCTGCAGGCCGATGTGCGTGACACGGCAGCCTGCGGCGAGCTTGTGGCGGCCGCGTGCAAGGCTTTTGGTCGCCTGGATATCCTGGTGAACAACGCGGGCGGCTTGGTCCAGCGCTCGCCGATCCGGGACGCGCCCGATGAATTGTTCGATGATATTCTCGCGTTGAACGCGCGCTCGGTTTTCAGTTGTTCACGCGCTGCACTTCCTTTCATGGAAAGCCAAGGCGGGGGTGCCATCATTTCCACCACCTCGCTCGCTGCACGCAATGGCGGCGGAGGCCGGTCGGTACTCTACGCCGCGTCGAAGGGCTTTGTTTCCACCTTCACCCGAGGACTGGCGAAGGAGGTGGCGCGTTTCAACATCCGCGTGAACGCCGTGGCGCCCGGCGTGATCGACAAGCCAAACAAATCTGCATCCACGCCCGCGCATCAGATCGATGCGTCGCTGCGCATGACGCCGATGCGCCGGCAGGGCACGCTGGAGGAATGCGTCGGCGCCTACCTCTACCTGGCTTCCGGCACGCTCTCCTCCTTCGTGACGGGCCAAGTCATCGAAGTGAATGGCGGGTTGTTGATGCCATAGTTGGGCAGCCCCACGCTTGCCGCAGGCCCACTCTCAGAGCTCGGGCGCGGCATGGCCTAAGGCGTGCGCGAGGGGCGCATGATCCTCGACCAGCACGACCGCAACCCGCTCACCCGGGCCGAGTTCGTCGTGCCCGCGCTGGCCAACCCGCGCTTTGCGGGCTTCACGCTGCCGGCGCTGTCGCGCGCTGAGGCGACGGACGCGCATCGGGACCTGGTGCGGCGGCTCGGTGCGGCGCGCGACGCGCTCTGGATCCCGGAGACCGGCGACACTCGGGCGGAGACCAACCGACGCGCGATCTGGGGCGCGGTGAACCAGCCGGGCGAGGAGGCCGCCGCCGCACGCGGCAGCTTTCCGCTGCTGAACCGGGTCTTTCGGACCGTTGAGCGGCTATAGAAGCAAAGGGACCAAACAATGAGCGAGGATGATGTCGCGGCGAGGCTCGCCGTGCACGAGGCGGTCTGCGCCGAACGCTGGAAGCAGGCCAACGACAGGCTCGGCAGGATCGAAATGGTGCTCGCCGCTATCGTCCTGCTGCTGCTCGTGGGCGAAGGAAGCGTCGTCGCGGTGCTGCGGAGGATGTTGGGCGAGTAGGCGTGCCCAGCATCTCTGCCGCACTGGGCACGCCACATCCCTCTCGGCCGGCCCTATGACGGCCAGCCTGGCGGGCACCAGCGGGTTTGCCGCCATCCCCACCACCGCCTTCGATCTGCCCCTCGTGCAGCGTCTCCGGCGGTCCCCGCGCTTTCGTGTCCGCGTCCCCATCATCGCAGACGATGGGGGACATGCGGCGGGTTGGTCACACCCTGCGGTGCATGACCTCATCGCGTGAATGCCTATGCTGGAGTGGTGGCGCGGACGCCAGGGCTTATTTCAGCCACTTGCCGCAGGTGCCGGCCGCATGAGGGCCGCCGTACTTCGGCCTCACTCCGGTCGCGGTCGGGCTGCGCCAGCCCTGCGTGAGGCCTCCACCCTTGCCTATCTGCGCGAGGCCGGCACCACCGTCTATCACCCCTGCAGCACGGTCCGCATGGGCAGCGATGACCGCGCACCGCTGGACACGCAGTTGCGGCTGCGGGGGGTAGAGGGGCTGCGCGTGGTGGATGCCTCTGTGTTTCCGCTCGTGCCCTCCTCCAACATCCACCCGGCCGTGCTGATGACGGCCGAGCGGGCGGCGGAGATGATCCGCGCCGGATAAGGCCAGGGGGCGCTGCTAATCCGCGGTGATGTTCCCCTCGCGGATCACGCGCGTCCAGCGCTCGCGCTCAGCGGCAAAGAAGGCGGCGGCCTCACGCTGACCGCGGAAACGGGCGCCCACTCCCTGCTGGGCCA
>CANHTE010000244.1 GCA_947462945.1 Acetobacteraceae bacterium | reverse complement strand
TCCTGCACCGCTGGGCATGGACCAGGCCGCCGCCGCCTTCGCCACGGTGCTGAGCCGCATGGCTGCTGGCATCCTGCAATTCGCGGCGGCGGTGCTGGAAGACGGCGCGAAGATGACCGCCGCCTATGAGGCAATGGCGGCGGGCAAGGCCCTGTTCCTCGAATGCCCGGAGCATGGCCAGCGCGTGGTTATGGCTGCACCCGAAAGCGAGGCACCATGACAGGCGCCCGCCAGCCCGATGCCCGCGCGGTCTCTTCCATGCTGGCTGCAACCATGCCCGCGCTGGTGGCCGAGCTCCTGCCCGCCGCCAAGCGCCACGGCCGCGAAGCCATCGTGGGCAGCGTGCGGGGGGAGCCGGGCAAGTCTTGCTCCATCTGCCTGGAAGGCCCTCGCGCTGGGCTATGGGCGGATTTCAGCGCGGGCATCAAGGGCGATGCGCTGGACTTGGTGGCCGCCATCGTCACGGGTGGCGATAAGGCCGCCGCGTGGCGCTGGGGGCTGCGCCGGCTGGGCTACACGCCGCCCGGCGATGCGCCCGCCACCCACGCCGCACGACCGCCACCACCGCCCCCAGACACCGCCCAACAGGATCAGGCGGCGGCGGCCGATGCGGAGCGCCGCCAGCGCCAGGCGCGGGCGATCTTCGCGGAAGCCGAACCCCTCACGCCCTCATCACCGCCGGCGCTCTACGCGAAGACGCGCGGCTTGGACCTGGCCGAGCTGGGGCGCGTGCCGCGTGCGCTGCGTTATCATCCGGCCCTGTGGTGCAGCGAAGCCCGAACCGCGCTGCCCGCGATGGTGGGGGCCATCATGTCCTTAGGTGGCCAGCTCCAAGGCGTGCACCGCATATGGCTTGCGCCTGGCCCATTGCCCGGCACCTGGCGCAAGGCCGCGCTGGCGAGCCCGAAGAAGGCCCTTGGCAGCGTCACGGGTGGATGCGTCCCCATTTGGCGCGGCACCGCTGCCACGCCGCTACGCGAGGCCCCTGAGGGCAGCGCCGTCGCCTTGTGCGAGGGGATTGAGGATGCGCTGGCCGTGGCGCTCCTGGCCCCGGAGTTGCGCGTCCTGGCCGTGGTCTCCCTCGCCAATATGGCCAGCGTCGCATTGCCCGATACCATCGCATCCGTGATCCTCGCCGCCGATAATGACGCGCCAGGTTCACCGGCCGCGCTGGCGCTGCAACGCGCCGTGGATGCCCACACCGCCGCCGGACGCGACATGCGCATCGCGCGCTCCCCTTCAGGCAAAGACTTCGCGGATGCGCTGGCCGCCAGCACCGAAGGTGACGCATGAAGCCGCCCCGCAAAGCCGCCCGCGATGCCATCCTGGGCGCCGGCCCGGCCGCGCCCGGCACCGGCAAGCCGGATGAGGTGGACGGCTTCGAAATGACGCCTCACGGTCTGTTCAAAGTGCAGCACGACCAGGCCGGCAAGCCGAAAGGCCGCCTCTTCATCTGTGATCAATTCGAGACCCTGGCCGAGTGCCGCGACAGCGACGGCGAGGGCTGGTCCCTCCTGCTTCGCTGGCAGGATCGGGACCGCAAGCGCCACACCGCCATCATTCCGCGCGCCCTCCTGGCCGGCGAGGCCGGCGAGGTCCGCGCACGCCTCGCCGCTGGCGGATTGACCATCTCGACGGCGCCGGCCGCGCGGGCCGCGCTGGCGGAGTTTCTGGTCCACCAACAGCCCCGGCAACGCGCCCGCACCACACCCCGCACCGGATGGTTCACCACCGACAAGGGCGCGGTGTTCGTGCTGCCTGATCAAACCATCGGCAACCTGCCCGGCGGGGAGCTGGTGTTGCTGGAAGCGCCGGGTGCACCGCCTGCGATCTACCGCCGCGCCGGCACGCTGGACGCCTGGAAGGCCGATGTGGCCGCGCGCTGCACCGGGAACAGCATCCTACTCTTCGCGGCTTCCAGCGCCTTCGCTGGGCCGCTGCTGAACCTCTTGGGCGAGGCCGGCGGTGGCGTGCATCTATTCGGCAAATCACGCGCCGGAAAATCCACCGCGCTGCACCTGGCCGCCAGCGTATGGGGTGCACCCACGGGACACGCGCCCTTCATGCGGTCCTGGCGTGCCACCGGCAATGCGCTGGAATCCACCGCCGCCGAGCATAACGACACCCTCTTGCCGCTGGACGAAGTGGGCCAGGTGGACCCGCGCGAGCTGGGCGAAGTCGCCTACATGCTCTCCAATGGCCAGGGCAAAGGCCGCGCGATGCGAGACCGGGGAACCCGCCCGCCGATCACCTGGCGGGTTCTATTCCTCTCGACAGGAGAGCGCACGCTGGCGGACGTGCTGGCCGAATGCGGCAAGCGCCCTGAGGCCGGGCAAGAGGTCCGCATGGTGGATCTTCCAGCCGATGCGGGCGCCGGCATGGGCGCCTTCCAGAACCTCCACGGCGCGGCCAATGCAGCATCCTTTGCGGAGACGCTGAACAGCGCGATGCGCGGGCAGCACGGCACCGCCGGCCCTGCCTTCCTGGAATGGCTACAGCCCCTTGTGGCCGCTGATCCGGCTTGGGGTGCCGAGACCTTGCGCCCCCGCCTCCTGGACTTCCTGGCGAGCGTGCTGCCCGGTGGTGCGGATGGCCAGGTGCGGACGGTGGCGCGGCGCTTTGGCTTGATCGCCATTGCCGGCGAGCTGGCCACGGAAGCGGGCATTACCGGCTGGAAGCTGGGCGAGGCATGGGCGGCGGCGGTGGCCTGCTTCGCCACATGGCTGGCCGCACGCGGCAGCAATGGCGCGCGGGAGGATATGGAAGCCCTGGCCCGAATCCGGGCCTGCCTGAGCGCCGATGGACAGGCCCGCTTCGAGGTGTGGAAGGATCGCCACGCGGCCCCTGAGGCGCAAGCGGACATGGAACCACCACCGGAAGGCCGCGCCGTCATGAAGCGGCTGGGCTGGCGCCGATGGGTGCCAGATGTGGCGGCACCAGGTGGCGGCACATGGAGTTTCTACTTCACCGCCGATGGCTTCCGCGAGTGCCTGGGGGGCCTGCAACTCGGCCCTGCCGCACGGGCGCTGGCCGTCGCTGGGCATCTGCGCTTGGGCGCGAAGGGCACGACCGTAACCGTCCGCATCCCTGGCGTCGGTCCGGTGGCCTGCTACCAGGTGCACGCCTCCATCCTGGCCGGTGATGACGCGGTTGATGGCGCGGATTTGTAAGAACGTAAGAACGCCGGAGCCCATTTGCAGGAACAGAAAACCAATCTAAATCAATGATGTAAGCATGTAAGAATGTAAGAACGGTTTTGGCGAGGTAGAGGAAGATATAGCCCCATGGATGACGCTGCCCGGCACCGCTCGGCAGCGTCTTGCGTTGTGGTGCTGCGCTTGGCGACGCGGCGGCGGGAGGATGAGGGGGGCGGACAGATGGGCGCCGGGTGCCGCCCCCGTGCGCCCTGCCTGTGGGGCGCCTGGGGTTCAGCCGGCGAGCTGCGCCGCCACCCGGAAGGGGGTCCTCCCAGGGCCAAGCCTATGCAGTAGTTCGAACCCCCCCGATTTTCTAGCGCCTGGGTTCAGCCATGGGGTTCAGCCGGGTTCACCTGGCATGGTGCCCCCCCTATGCGTGGGTCCCTCTCAGGGGGAGGCGCCCGCAGTAGTTCGAACCCCCCCGGCTTTTAAGTCGGGCCATCCCAAAACAAGGTTACCGTCATGACGGTTATGACGGCATGACCCCCGCGTGCCGCGCATGGGTAGGGGGGGTGAAATCTCCGGGGGTCTAAGGGCGTCTGACCACATTGGGTCTCACGCAGGGCTTTTTTTTCTCTCTACCGAATTTCGAAGCCCTGGGTTTTTTGGCTGAGTGCCGGCGCGTGAGGCGACCGAGCGCCGGAAAGTTTCCGGTCCCTCCTGTCTTTCAGACGGCGCCAGGGCAGCTCGAACCAGAGAGTCCGCCGGGAGTCCACATCCAAGAAGCAGAGCGACGGCTGGGAGCCCTGGTGACGCGGAAAGTGGCGGAAGACATGGCGCACCCGGAAGGACTCGAACCTCCAACCCCCAGATTCGTAGTCTGGTGCTCTATCCATTGAGCTACGGGTGCTTGCCGTGGGCGGGGAGATACCCTTCGCGGCGGTGCCGCGCAACCCCCCGTCCC
>CANHTE010000243.1 GCA_947462945.1 Acetobacteraceae bacterium | reverse complement strand
GCCTTCGCGAAGTTCGGCGGCGCCCCCGGCCCGTTGGTGGGCCTGTTCACTGGCGACGAGGAGATCGGCTCGCCCGAGGGCCGCGCGGTGATCGAGGAGGAGGCGCGCGGCGCCCGCGTGGTCTTCAATTCCGAGCCTGGCCGGCCTTCCGGCGGCGTGGTGACCGGCCGCAAGGGCGGCGTCTTCTCCGTGTTCGAGATCGAGGGCAAGGCCGCGCATTCGGGCGGCAACTTCACCGCCGGCATCTCGGCAATCGGGGAGCTGGCGCACAAGATTGTCGCCATCCACGCCCTGACCGATCTGGAGCGCGGCATCACGCTGAATGTGGGCCTGGTTTCGGGTGGGCAGAGCGTGAACACGGTGGCGCCCTCGGCCGTGGGGCAGATTGACCTGCGCTACGTGAACCCGGCCGACCGGGACGAGATCGTGGGCAAGCTGCATGAGATCGTGGCGACCAGCCACGTGCCCGGCACCAAGGCCAAGCTCACCATCAAGGGCGAGTTCCTGCCGCTCACACAGGACGAAGCGGCGGCAAAGCTGTTCGCCCTCTACAAGGGCGCGGCGGCGGATGCGGGGCTTGCGGTGGTCGGTGAATTCTCGGGCGGCTGTGCGGATAGCGGCTTCACGGCCGCTCAGGGCGCGCCGACGATCTGTGCCGTCGGTCCCGTGGGCGGCCTCGCGCATAGTCCGGAGGAGTATCTGGACGTGGCAAGCCTGGTGCCGCGCGCGCAGGCGCTGGCGCGTTCCGTGCTGCGGCTGGAACAGGCTGGGCTGTAGGGGTTCCGGCCTGGGCCAGGCTTCAGCGGAGCGCCTCGGCTATGCTGGCGGCGGTGACGGCCAGGCCCATGGCCATATCCACCGAGGCGCGGGAAGCAACTGCCGCCACCATCCAGCCGCCATCCGGGCGCTCCATCAAAACCGGAGCGCCGCTCACACCGCGTGTGCCCGCGCAATCATGCAGCAGCATGCCGGAGGCGGTGATGCCCAGGGCGCGGCATCCCATATCGGCCAGCAGCACCTCCGGCCGGTCCTGCTGGTAGCCGGCCAGCGTCAGGGGCGCCTGCGGGGCGGGCGCCGTGGCCATGAGGGGCAGGGTGAATTCGCGCGGGGCCAGGTCACGGTCCAGCGTCAGGATCGCCCAATCCGCGCCGGGCGGGCTGCCGGCAGTGGGGCGATAGCCGAGGCCCACACGAAAGCTCACCACCTGGGCATGGCCGGCCTGGCTGCCGCGTTCATAGCCCAGCAGAAAATGCACGCTGCCGGGCTGCACCAGATTCCCGCTGCGCCGGGCCATCAGGCAATGTGCGGCTGTCAGCACCAGGCGGGGGGCGATCAAGGCGCCCGTGCAGCGCCCGCCCAACTCGTGCTGCACGCGGCCGAGGGCGCGCCACGGCATGTCCCGCCGCTCCACCAGGCGGCGTGGGTCCTCGCGGCCAATGCCGGGCAGCACGTCGCGCGGGATCATGCGCGGCGCCTCCTGGGCCATGGCCGCCATCGGCCCCATCAGGAAAAGGATCAGCCAGCGCATGCGCGCATCGTGGCGTGTCCTTCGCAGCGCGCGAAGCATGTCATCTTCGATTCCTGACCCTGGCTGCATCGCCATGCCCGACCTTCTGCCGACAGGGCATCATCCGCCCAACCGGAATCGTTTGAGCGCGTCAGGATGCTTGGACACGAACAGCCAGGGCCTGTGACGTGACTCCTCGGGGAGGTAGCATGCTCTGGCGACAAGCGCGACGGGGCCGCGGCCAGGCCCGGGACGACGCGATCCGCCCCCCAACGTGGCAACCGCCCCGGGGATTGCCATTTCGCACGGCAATCCTGGCAGGCATCCCATTGCCCAGCCATTCCGGAGGCTGGCCCGGCCGTACCCTCTGCGAGCATCATGTGCAGGAGACCAGGAGCAGCCCCATGACCCATCCCGCCGGATACGCGCCAGAGGCGCCCTCACGCGCCGCCGTAACCCTGCCGGCGCGGCCCGAATCCATCCGTCTGAACCCGGCCGAGACGGCGATGATCATTGTGGACATGCAGAACGCCTATGCCTCGCCGGGAGGCTATCTGGACATTGCGGGCTTTGACATCGCGGGCTGCGCGGCGGTGATCCAGCGCGCGGCCGTGGCGGCCGGTGCCGCGCGCAAGGCCGGCATCCAGGTGATCTATTTTCAGAATGGCTGGGACCCCGACTACAAGGAGGCGGGCACACCAGGCTCACCCAACTGGCACAAGTCGAACGCGCTGAAGACCATGCGCAAGCGGCCCGAGTTGGAGGGCACCCTGCTCGCGAAGGGGGGATGGGACTACGCCTTGGTGGAGGGGCTGAAGCCCCAGCCCGGCGATCTGGTGGTGCCCAAGCCACGCTACTCCGGATTCTTCAACACCAATATCGACAGCCTGCTGCGCGCCCGGGGCATTCGCAACATCGTCTTCACCGGCGTGGCGACAAATGTCTGCGTCGAGAGCTCACTGCGCGATGCCTTCCACCTGGAATATTTCGGCATCGTGCTGGAAGACGCGACGCATGCGGCCGGGCCGGATTTTGCGCAGAAGGCGGCGCTCTACAATATCGAGACCTTCTTTGGATGGGTCTCCACCGTCGCGGATTTCTGCGGCGCCATCGGCCAATCGCCGGAATAGGAAGCTGAGATGCCCTTCGCCCCCGTGATCCCCGCTGGTTCCGGCAAGCCGCTGGCACCCTATTCGCCCGGCGCCCTGGCCGATGGCGTGTTGTATGTCTCGGGCACGCTGCCCTTCGACAAGGACAACAATGTGATGCATCCGGGCGACGCAAGCGCCCAGACGCGCCTGGTGCTGGAGACGATCAAATCCGTGGTGGAGGCGGCGGGTGGCACCATGGCGGATGTGGTGATGAACCACATCTTCCTGACTGACTGGGCGAATTACGCCGCGCTGAACGCCGTCTATGCCGAGTATTTCCCGGGCGACAAGCCGGCGCGCTACTGCATCCAATGCGGCCTGGTGAAGCCAGGGGCCTTGGTGGAAATCGCCACCGTGGCGCATATCGGCAAGTGAAATACGAACTGACCGGGGCGGGGGAGGAAACCGTCATCCTCTCTGCCGGATTGGGTGGAGCGGCGGCCTTCTGGGCGCCGCAGCGAACGCCCCTTGAGCAACATTTTCGCGTGCTGGCTCTCGACCAGCGCGGGACGGGTCGCAATGCGGAGCCCCTGCCTGATGGCTACACCATCGGTCACATGACCGATGACGTGATCGCCGTGATGGACGCTGCCGGTGTGGCGCGCGCGCATTTTCTGGGCCATGCCCTGGGCGGGCTTGTGGGCCTTGATCTGGCACGGCGCTTTCCGGAACGGCTGGCTCGCCTGGTGCTGGTCAATGCCTGGGCCCGCGTGGACCGGCATTCGGAGCGCTGCTTCGACATTCGCATCGGGATTCTGCACAGCCAGGGCGCCGCTGCCTATGTCGCGGCGCAGCCGCTCTTTCTGCACACCGCGCCCTACATGTCCGCGAACCATGAGAAGATCAGCGCGGAGGTTGCGCATGGAACGGCGCATTTCCAGGGCGCCGAAAACCTCCTGAAGCGGATCGGCGCGTTGCGCGGCTTCGACGCACGGCATGACCTGGCAAGGATCATCGCCCCCACGCTGGTCGCTGCGTCGCGGGATGATTTGCTGGTGCCCTTCACGGCCTCCCAGGCGCTGGCTGCCGGGCTCCGGAATGCCGAACTCTGGATCACGGCCGAGGGCGGGCACGCCTTCAGCGTCGAGCAACCCGAAGCCTTCAATGCGAAGTTGCTCGGCTTCCTCACCTCGTAGCAGGCAACAAGCGGCGGAAGAATGAGGCCCTGCGGCCTGAATGCCTGGCGTGCGTCATCTGGGCCTTTTGCGGTGGCCTCAGGGCGGGATGCTCCGGATGCCCCTTGTCGGTCCCCTCCTGTCGGGTCACGATACATGAGCCGGGGAAAAATTGGGGAGAACATGGATGGGCGGTTTCCTGACCGATGATGACATCGCGGCATTGCGCCCGGCCGAGGAGACGATGTTCGCCTCCCCCATCCCCACCCAGGTGGTGAGTTCCGACGAATTCTGGCCCATCCCGCAGACCGAGCGCCAAAAGCAGGTCGAGGCGCGGATCAAG
>CANHTE010000242.1 GCA_947462945.1 Acetobacteraceae bacterium | reverse complement strand
GGTCAGCTTTACGATATTGGCCGGGCCCATGCCATGCGCCACCAGAAGCTGGCGCAGATTGGCGAGGGCCAGCGCGATCTGCGCCTCGCCGGAATCCGGAATCCTGCCGTCCGGTGCGATGCCCACCTGACCCGAAAGCACGAGGCGCCGTCCCGGCCCCTCGATCAGCGCGGCATGCGAATAGCGCGAGGCTGGCGCGGCGACGCCGGGCGGATTGGAAAAGGTGATCATGCGCGGGGCAGTTCCTCACGGCCGACCGGCGCCGGGGGCGCGGCCGAGCCATCCACGATATAGGGGCGCAAGGCCCGGCGGATCTGGAATTCGAACTCGGTGTTGAGGTCGAACATGGTCTGGCGCAGCAGCGCCTCGGCCCCGGCGCGCCTGGCGGCCACGGTGCTTTCCACATTGCGTGAACGCTCGGCCGAGGCCTCGGCGAAGCCCAGGCGGCGATCATCGACATCCAGGATATCAACCCGCGCCGTGAGCTGGCAGAGGAGCCGCTCACCAGGGTCGCCCGCGAAAAGCCCGCCGCCGGCCGCGTTGCGCGTGCGCAGGATTTGCGCGCGGGTCACGCTGAACCGCGCGTGGTGCGTGGTGCCGAAGGCGGCCAGGCGGTCCCGGCCCATGATGCGCACGGCCTCATTCGGGGTGGGACGGAGGTCACGCCCCGTATCCGCAGGCCCCGGCACCGGCATGCGGTCCTCGATATCAATGCGGGAGACATCAAGGCGGATCTGGGTGAGGTGGGTATAGGCGATGGGCGGGCCATCGGCCTGCGGTGGTGGTGGCGTGGCCGCACACGCTGCGAGCGTGAGCGGCAGGAGCAGCAGCGTGCGGCGATGCGGCATGTTTCCCCCGAGATTCATGTGGCGGTTCCGCGAATTCCCTCGCGGCCGAAGCGGAAGCCATAATTGCAGAATTCACAGGTCATGGTGATGATGCCGGCCTCCGCCATGTGATCCAGATCCTCCTGGGGGAACCCCTCCAGGACATGGGCGAGGCGCGAGCGTGAGCAGCGGCAGCCATAGGCCAAGGCGCGGGATTGCCCGACCGAGAGTCCTTCCAGCACGAAAAGCCGCTCCAGCAGCGTCTCTGGCGGCAGGGCGTCATCCAGCAATTCGCCCTCGGTCAGGGTGCCGGCCAGCGCCAGGGCGGTGTGCCAGGCCTCGTCCTGGGCTTCCTCGTCCAGCTCCTCGCCGATGCCACCGGCGCCGGCCACGCGCTCCATGATGAAGGCGCTGGCGCGCCAGCCCTTTTCGGTGCGCGCACAGGCCAGCCGCAGATGGGTGCGCAATTGCTCCGAGGTGGCGAAATAGGTGCCGGTCATCTCGGTCAGATCCACACCCTCGATGGGGACGATGCCCTGATAGCGCTCCATCTCCTCGCCCTGGTCACAGGTGAAGGCGAGGTAGCCACGGCCCAGCAGCGCACGGGCGGAGGGGTTCTTGCCATATTGCGAAAGCTTGGCGGCATCGGCGCGGGCATAGCCGCGCAGCTCGCCCTGGTCGGTGCAATCGGCGAGGAGCATGGAAATGGGTCCATCCCCCTTGGCCTGGAGGGAAAAGCTGCCGCGATACTTCAGCGCCGAAGCCAGGCCCGCGGTCAGGGCCAGGGTCTCACCCAGCAGGCGCGTCACGGCATCCGCATTGTCATGCCGGGTCAGCAGCGCATCAGCGAGGGGGCCGAGGCGCACGAGGCGGCCGCGCACCGGCTTGCCCGTCAGATGGAAGGGGGTCACGCCGCGCGGCACCACCAGATCGGGTACGGGCGGGCGGCCATGGTCGAGGAAGTCGGGGGTGGTTTGGGTCACACCGTTGAATTACCCCAGACCGGAGCAGCTTGCGAGGCTCAGCGGGTGACCAGCAGAAGGATTTGCACCAAGGCCGAGACAACGAGCAGGACCAGAATGATCCCGCCCAATTGTCCCGGATGGGGCAGTTTCACGCGGCCAGGGCGCTGCGGCGCACCTTGGGGGGCTTCACCATCATCGCGCGCAGCAAACGCTTGAGTTGAAGCTGATCAATATCCGGGAAGCGGGACAGGATCTCGGCTTCATGCGTCTTGGCGACGACCAGCAGGTCTTTCACCATATGCTCTCCGCGCGGCAGCATCTGGATGCGGACCACGCGCCGGTCACGCGCATCGGGCATCCGCTTGACGATGCCGTCGCGCACCATGCGGTCGAGCAGCTTTGTCATGGTGGGCTGCTGCAGCAGGCAAGCTTCGGCCAGGCCCGTCACCGTCTCGCCCGGGCTGCCGGAGAGGGTGGCCAGCACGCGCCAAACCGGGACCGAGACCCCTTCCTTGCGCAGCTTGGAATGGAATTCTGTCGAGACGGCGTGGGAACCGCGCGCAAGCAGATAAAGCAGGTAATCATCCACGAAACGATCGGATTTGGGGTTGGCGTGTTCCATCATGAACCTCGAAGTTATGCGTGACTGGCATGGAGATTGGTCATGTTTCACCGGCATGCAATTACGGGGAAATACGGATGCCTGACATATGAATTTTCATTCGTTATGCTTGCCCATTCCGGAGGCGCCGCATGTCCCTACCAACCCTCGAATCTCCTTGGATTGCGGCCTTTGAGGCCGTTTTCCGGCGTTGCAGACTTGCGCCGGACGAAATTGTCTGCCTGCTGACGGAGAGCCGTTCGCGTCCCCTGAACGTCGCGCTGGCCGAAGTGGCACTGGCAAGAATCGGTGTGAAGTTTATCCGGATGTCTATACCAACTCCACCGCAGGTCGCTCCGGTCCCGATACGTTCTACCGGCGCCTCACTGGCCATTGGTGGGCATCCGGCAGTGCTCGCCGCCTTGGCCGCCTGTTCCTTCATCGTGGACCTCACGGTCGAGGGACTCCTGCATGCGCCCGAGCTGAAGCAGATTCTCGGCGCCGGCAGCCGTGTGCTGATGGTCAGCAATGAGCACCCCGATGCCCTGGAACGCCTGGTGCCGCAGGATGCTGATGAGAGCACCGCCAAGGCCGCCGTGAAACGCGCCCGGGCCGCCCGGCGCATGCATGTCACTTCCGCCGCCGGAACCGACCTGCATGTGGTCATGGAGGGCGCGCCCAGCGTGGGCGTCTGGGGCTGGACCGACCGTCCCGGCACCATCGCGCATTGGCCCGGCGGCATCCTGGTCGCTTTCCCACGCGCGGGTTCGGTCCAGGGGCGCCTTGTCCTCGACGCCGGCGATGTGAACCTCACCTTCAAGCGTTATATCGAACAGCCCATCACCCTGACCATCGAGGATGACCACATCACCCGCATCGAGGGCCGGGGCGCCGATGCCCAGATGATGCGCCGCTACCTGGAGGCTTGGAACGACCGCGCCGCTTATGCGGTGAGCCATGTGGGATGGGGCCTGAACCGCGCCGCGCGCTACGAGGCCCTGGCGATTTACGACCGTGAGGATACCAACGGGACCGAGCTGCGTGCGGTGGCCGGCAATTTCCTGTTTTCCACGGGCGCGAATGAATTCGCCGGGCGCTTCACCCAGGGGCATTTCGACATCCCGGTCTTCAACACCACCATCTCGCTCGATGGTGAGGATGTGGTGCGTGAAGGCGTTTTGCTGTGACGTCCGCCGTATGGCCCGCGGTCCTGCTGCTGCACGGCATTGGCGGGCGCGCCTCGCTCTGGGCCGCCAGTGTGGCCGCCCTCGCGCCCCGTCAGGTGCTGGCACTGGACATGCCGGGTTATGACGGCACCCGCCCGGCCCTGACCAGCTTTGCTGAATTGGCCGATGCGGCGCTGGCGCTGCTGGACGCCGCCGGTGCCGCCCAGGCGGATGTGGTGGGCCATTCCCTGGGCGGGATGATCGCGCTGGAGATGGCGCTGCGGCACCCCGCGCGTCTGCGGCGCCTGGTGATGGTCGCCAGTTCGCCCGCCTTCGGCAGCCGCGACCCGGCCTTTCGCGAAAGCTTCCTGGCTGCCCGGCGAAAGCCACTGGATGAGGGGATCGGCATGGCCGGCGTGGCGGCGGCGCTGGTGCCCGGCATGCTCGGCCCGGATGCCCATCCCGCCGCCGCCCCGGCGGCCATGGCCGCAATGGCCAGCGTGAATGAGGCCGCCTACCGCACCACGCTTGCCACACTGACCGGCTTTGACCGCCGTGC
>CANHTE010000241.1 GCA_947462945.1 Acetobacteraceae bacterium | reverse complement strand
GCGCCCCAATGCGCCCAAGCTGGTGCAGGGCCGCGCGACCTACACGGATGACGTGGTGCTGCCGCGCATGCTGCATGCGGCCTTTCTGCGCAGCCCGCACGCCCATGCGCGCATCGGGCTGATCGAAGCCAGTGCGGCGCTTGCCGTGCCCGGCGTGGTGCGCGTCTTCACCGGCGCCGACCTCGCCAAGGTGTGTGACCCCTGGGTCGCCACGCTGGACCATCTGAAGGGCATGAAATCCGCCCCGCAACACCCGCTGCCCCTCAGCCGCGCCACCTGGCAGGGCGAGCCCATCGTGGCTGTCCTCGCCGAGACCCGGGCCGCCGCGGAGGACGGCGTGGCGGCGCTGCACGTGGAATTCGAACCACTGCCCGCGCAGACCGACATGGAAACCGCGCTGGAGCCCGGCACCGTCGTTATCCACCCTGAACTGGGCGACAATCTGGTCTTCACCCGCACGGCCGAGACGGGCGATATCGCTGGCGCTTTCGCCAGCGCGCACAAGGTGGTGGAGGCGCGCTTCGTCACGGGCCGGCACACCGGCGTCACGCTGGAAGCGCGCTCCATCATCGCGGATTTCAACCGTGCCGAGGGTACGCTGACGGTGCTTCACTCCACCCAGGCGCCGCATATGATGCAGGGCGTCTTCGCCAAGCATCTGCGCCTGGAGGAGGGCGATGTCCGCGTCATCTGCAAGGATGTCGGCGGCAGTTTCGGCATCAAGGTCCACGTCTATCCGGATGAGGTCGCCGTCGCCGCCATGGCGCGCATCCTGGGCCGCCCGGTGAAGTTCATCGCCGACCGTTTCGAGGCCTTCGCGAGTGACATTCATGCGCGCGACCATCGTATCAAGGCACGCCTCGCCGTGGATGCCCAAGGGCGCGTGCTGGCCTTCGATGTGGATGATCTGACCGGCATCGGGCCCTATTCCGTCTATCCGCGCACCAGCGCGATGGAGGGGAATCAGGTGGTGAACCTTTGCGGTGGCCCCTATGATTTCAGGAATTACCGCTGCACCACGAATGTGGTTTTGCAGAACAAGGCGCCCACCTGCCAGTACCGCGCGGTGGGCCACCCCATCGCCACGGCCGTGACGGAAGGGCTGATGGATCTGGCGGCCGAGGCGCTGGGCATGGACCCCATCGAAATCCGGCGGCGCAACCTGATCCGGGATGACGCCTATCCCTTCACATCCCCCGCCGGCATGCGCTTCGAGGAGCTCTCGCACCATGCCTCGCTGAACAAGCTGCTGGAGATGGTGCCGGTGGAGCGCATCCGCGCGGACCAGGCGGAGGCGCGCGCGCGCGGCGTCTATCGTGGCCTGGGCTTCGCAGCCTTCATCGAACTGACCAACCCTTCGCCTTTCATGTATGGCATCGGGGGCGCCCGGATTTCGGCGCAGGATGGCTGCACGGTGCGCATGGACCCCGATGGTTCCATCGTCGCGGCCTCAGGCGTGACCGAGCAGGGGCAGGGGACGGAAGCCATCCTCGCGCAGATCGTGGCGCATGGCGTGGGCGTGCCGGTCAACCGGGTGAAGATCATCACCGGCGATACGCAAAACACCCCCTATGGCGGCGGCACCTGGGCCTGCCGGGGCGCCGGTATTGGCGGTGAGGCCGCGCTGCAATCGGCCATCGCGCTGAAGCAGCAAATCCTGGAAGTGGCGGGTGCGATGCTTCAGGCGGCGCCGGAAAGCCTGGACATCGCCATGGGGAGCATCACCGACAAGGCGACCGGCGCCGAGCGAATGACGCTGCATGAGCTGGGGCGCATCGTCTATTTCCGTGGCGACACGCTGCCCAAGGATTTGAACCGGGAGCTGGTGCAGACGCGCCACTTCATCACCAAGGAATTCCCCTTCGCCTTCACCAACGGCATCCAGGCCAGCTGGGTGGAGGTGGACCCGATGACGGGCATGGTGAAGCTGCTGGAGCATTGGTGCGTCGAGGATTGCGGCCGCGTGATCAACCCGATGCTGGTGGATGAGCAGGTGCGCGGCGGCATCGTGCAAGGCATCGGCGGCGCGCTGTATGAGCACTGCATCTATGACGAGCAGGGCAATCTGCTGACCACCACCCTGGCCGATTACCTGGTGCCGATGTCCGCCGAAATGCCTGAGATGCATGTGGGCCATGTGGAGACACCCACCCGCGAATCCCTGCTCGGCGCCAAGGGCGCGGGGGAGGCGGGCACGGCCGGTGCGCCTGGCGCCATCATGAACGCCATCAATGACGCGCTGCGGCCCTTGAACGCCCGCGTCCATGAACAACCCTTCACACCCGAGCGCATCCTTCGCGCACTCGGCACCATCGCGTAAGATCAGCCACACAACGCCGCAAAGGCGTCACGACAGGGAGTTCCAAGGATGACCACCGCTCGACGCAGCCTTCTCATGGGCGCCTCCGCGCTGCCGCTGTTTTCCATCCACAGCCAGGCGCAGACCGCGCTGAACATCACCATCGCCGCCAGCCATCCCGTGCAGAATTTCTGGGTGGCGATGATGAAGAACGTGTTTCAGCCGGAGATGGACAAGTTCCTCCGCGACAATGGCAACACGCACCGCGTCAACTGGCGCGAATCCTATGGCGGCACGCTTTACCGCTTCCAGGACACGATGGAGGCGGTGCGCGACAACATCACGGATATCGGCTATGTCGGCACCCTGTGGGAGGGCAGCACCATGCCGCTCCAGAATGTCACCTATTTCACGCCCTTCGCGACCGGCGATCACGGCCTGATCGCCAATGCCTTTGAGCGCATGAACGAAACCGTGCCGGCGATCCGCGCCAATTGGAGCGGGCTGAACATGGTCCCGCTCAGCTCCTACATCACGGATACCTACCACATCTGGTCGAACTTCCCGATCCGCACGCTGGATGATCTGCGCAACCGCAAGATCTCGGCCCCTGGCACCAGCGCGAACTGGCTGCAAGGCACCGGGGCCACGCCGGTGGATGGCGCGTTGACCACCTATTACACCGACATCCAGACCGGCGTTTCGGAAGGCGCGCTCTCCTTCTTCGTGGGCATCCTGCCGACACGTGTGCACGAAGTCGCGCGCTTCATCACGAAATGCGATGTGGGCGCCATGTATGTCGGCGGCATTGCCGCCAACCGGCAGCGCTTCGAGCGTTGGCCCGAGCCTGTGCGCCGCGCCATGACCGAGGTCGGCAAGATCACGACGCAGGCGCATATCCGGGACGTCTCCTCGCGCATTGCCGTGGCCGAGGCCGAGATGGTTCGCCAGGGTGCGGTCATCAGCACCTTGCCGGATGCGGAGCGTGCACGCTGGATTCGCGGCCTGCCCAATCTGGCCCGGACCTGGGCCGATAGTTCGGGCCCTGCCTCGCGCGAGGTGCTGACCGCCTATTTCGCGGCCATCCGCGGCGCCGGCCAGACGCCAGGGCGAGACTGGGATCGTGAATTGACCGCCTGAACCCGGGAGCGCGCCGCCATGGCCGACGACATTGACATGGCGGCGCTCGACGCTGCCGCCGCCCCGCAACCCTTCGACCCCGTTCGGATGCTGCTCGATGGCCTGGCCGCCATCGGGACCATCTGGACCTTTGGGCTGATGCTGTTGATCTGCGGCGATGTGATCGGGCGCTCTTTTCTCAATGCACCCATCACCGGTGTGGCGGAAATCGCGGCCCATTCGGTGGTGGGGATCGTCTTCCTGCAGATCGGCTCCACCATTTACCATCGCCGCATGACGCGGGCCGATTTCCTGATCGAGCGCGTTTTGCGCTGGGCGCCGGGGCTGGGACGCGCCATGGAGGCGCTGTTCTATCTGCTGGGTGCTGCCGTCATGTTCTTTGTGGCCCAGGCCGCCTGGCCGGGCATGTGGACTTCCATGAACCTGCGCGAGTTTTTTGGTGTGCAGGGCCTCTTCACCGTGCCGACCTGGCCCTTTCGCGGCCTGATCGTGCTCGGCGGCGGGGCGGGTTGCCTCGCCTATCTCGTTCTTTTCCTCCACGAAATGCGCCGGATGCTGCCTCGCCATGGATGATGTGACCCTTGGCTTCACGCTGATCGGCGTGATGGTGGCGCTGATCATCATTGGCCTGCCCATTGGCATCACCCTGATTTCGACCGGCGCCATCGGCGTCTGGCTGAT
>CANHTE010000240.1 GCA_947462945.1 Acetobacteraceae bacterium | reverse complement strand
TGGGCGGGATGGGGCCGCTGGCTTCGGCCGAATTCATGCGCGCCCTCACGCTCGAAACCCCGGCCGGGCGGGACCAGGATCACATCCCCACCATTCTCTGGTCCGACCCGCGCGTGCCGGACCGCACGCTGGCCCGCAATCATGGCGGGCCTGACCCGTTGCCCATTCTGCTGCGCGGCATTCATGGGCTGGAGGCAGCGGGTTGCGGCGCCATCGTCATCCCATGCAACACGGCCCATGGCTGGTTCGAGGCGATGCAGGCGGCCACCTCGCTGCCCATCCTGCACATCGTGGACGCTGCGGCGGAAGACCTGCGCCGCCAGGGCGTCACCGCCGGCCGCATCGGGTTGATGGGCACCACGGCAACGCTTGCCATGCGCCTGTATGAGGAGCGGCTGGGCATTGAATGTATTACGCCCAGTGCCGCCATGATGGAGAGCCATGTCATGCCCGCAGTCGGCCTCGTGAAGGCCAATCGCGTGGCCGAGGCCTATGCCCCCCTGGCCGAGGTTGCGCGGCATTTGCACGAACAAGGGGCGGGGGCGGTGGTGCTGGGCTGCACGGAGATTCCGCTGGGCATCGCGGCCGGCCCGGCGCTGCCCTTCCCGGTGGTGGATACGGTGGCCGCCCTGGCGCGCGCCGCCATCGCCTGGGCGGTTGCCGAGCGTGAGCGTGACGGGTAACCCTGTCGACAACGACAAGGAGGAACGCCAGATGAGCCAGGCCCAGCATTTCCATAATCTCGCTGATGTCACGCAAGGCATCGCTCGTGAATTGGCGCCCGGCGTCACCACCCGCATCTTCCCGGGCGAACAGGCCATGCTCTCCGTCGTGACCATCGCACCCAATGGCGAAGGGACGCTGCATTCCCACCCTGAGGAGCAATGGGGCGTCCTGCTGGAAGGCAGCGCCGTGCGCATCCAAGGCGGCGAGGAAATCGCGGTAAAGAAGGGTGATTTCTGGCGCACCCCGGGCGGCATCGAGCACACCATGCGCGCCGGCCCCGAGGGTTGCCAGGTGCTCGACATCTTCTCACCCCCGCGTGAGGCTTATCGCGTCGCGGGTTCCGGCTTCGGCACGGTCTGAGGTCTTCCATGTCGCAGTCACCCCGCCTGCCTGTCCTTGCCCGCCGTGGCGCCCTTGCGCTGGGGCTTGGCAGCCTAGCGGCATGCTCCTTGCCGCAGCGCGGCCCCGCCGTGCCGCGTGGCCAGACGGGCCGCGCCAGCGTGCTGAGCCTAGCTAATGCGCGCTTCTTCCCTGCCCTCGGCAGTGGGCCGATCGTGGCGGAATTCGCTGCCGCGATGGAGCGGCGGCGCAGCTTCATGGGAACTCGTGCGGGTGAGATGATGCCCCCGCTTGATCTGCTGGCCATTTCGGGCGGCGGTGATGACGGCGCCTTTGGCGCGGGGCTGCTGAATGGCTGGACGGCCGCTGGCACCCGGCCTGAATTCTCCCTGGTGACGGGCGTCAGCACCGGCGGGCTGATCGCCCCCTTTGCCTTCCTGGGCCCCGCCTATGATGCTGGGCTTCGCCGCGTCTATACCGAGAGCACGCTGGCCGACATCCTGGTGCAGCGCAGCCTGTTGAACGCGGTGTTCAATGATGGGCTGGCCGATACCACGCCGCTGTTCCGCACCATCTCACGCGAGTTGGATGAGCCGATGATGGCCGCCATCGCCGAGGGCTATCGCCAGGGCCGCCTGCTGCTGATCGGCACCACGGATCTGGACGCGCAATTGCCGGTGATCTGGAATATCGGCGCCATCGCGGCCAGCGGGCACCCTGGCGGGCGGGAATTGATCCATCGCATCATGCTCGCCTCTGCCTCGATCCCGGGGGCCTTTGCGCCGGTGCTGTTCGACGTCACGGTGGATGGCGTGCCGCATCAGGAATTGCACGTGGATGGCGGCGCGGTGAACCAGGCCTTTCTTTATCCGATCGCCGTGACGCAGGCCCGGCGCGCGCGCATCGCACGGCGCTTGCCGGTTCAGCCCATCCGCGCCTGGGTGATCCGCAACGCCAAGCTCGATGCCAATTGGGCCTCAACCAGCCGCCGCACCATGAGCATCGCCGGCCGCGCGGTGGAGACGATGATCGCAGCCAGCGGCTTCAACGACGTCACGCGCATCTGGCTGAATGCCGAGCGCGATGATGTGGAATATCGTCTTGCCTTTATCGGACCGGAATTTGACGTGCCCTACACCACGCCCTTCAACCCTGACTACATGCGCCCGCTGTTTGAAAACGGCTATGCGCGGGCCAGAGGCGGCTTCGATTGGTCCCGCCGGCCACCGCTCGTCGAATAGCGCTCAGTGGCAGGCGCAGCCGGGCGCCGCGGCGGTGCTTTGCCGCGTCACGTGATGATCCACCCATTCCGCCACCAGCCGCCGCGCTTCGGCGATGGAGGCTTCGGGGTGATGCACGCGGTAGAGCGTGGTGCAGGCCTGGAAGGCTGCCATATCGGTCGTGCCGACATCGCGCAGCTCACGATAGGCGGTGACGACGGCGCGCTCGCAGCGGCGGGCGATATGGCTGAAATCGCGACCCATGGCTTTCTCCAGTTGCGAATCATTCGCAACGAATGGAACGATAGCGACATCTGAACACCCATTCAAGTGAAGCCGGCACAAGTCAGGCCGTACGGCGCGGAATCAGAGCCAAGGCCAGCAGCGGCAGCGCCCCCGCCACCAGGAAGGCCGCGCGAAAGCCGGCCAGGAAATCGCCAAAGGCGCCAAAGACCAGCGTGAGAAGGGATGCCGCCAGCACCACGCCCAGGGTGCGCACCATCAGCGTCAGGCTGCCGGCCACGCCACGATCCTCCCGCCGCATGGTCGCGGTGATGATGTCGGTGTAGGCCAGGGTGAACAGGCCGATGCCGAAGCCCTGCAAGGCCAGGGTGGCCAGCAGCCAGGCGGGCGGCGTCCCGGCCCCCCAGAAGGCAATCAAAAGCAGACCGGCGCCGCCCAGCGCAGACCCAGCCAGAGCCACGCGCCGCCCGCCGCCCATCCGCCCGCCCAGTGCCGCCCCCAGCATGGCGCCGCCATGGCCGCTGGCCAGCAGGGCGCCCACCAGCATCGGGCTCAGCCCGGCCACCTGCGCCAGATAAAACGGCACCAGCAGCATCACGCCGAAGCCCGCCAGGTTTACCAGCAGGCTCGCCAGGTTCAGCCGCGCGAAGCCGGGCCGCCGGAACAATCCGAGGTCAAGGATGGGCCGTGCGACGCGCAGGCTGCGCCAGATGAAACCGCCCAGCATCGCACCCGCCAGCAGGAACAGCGGCAGGGAGGCCCGATTGATGGCCAGCAGCAGGCTCGCCAGGCCCAGTGCCAGCAGCGCGGCGCCCCAGCCGTCAAACGCCTCGCGTGGGGTATCGCGCGGGGGCGGCGGGGGCAGGGCGCGCAGCAGCCACAGCGCACACAGCGCCACCGGCACGCGAATCCAGAACCCGGCCGGCCAGCCCCAGGCCTCGACCAGCAGCCCGCCCAGCAAGGGCCCCAGGGCGGAACTCGCGGCGAAGGCGGCGCCATAGGCGCCGAGTGCGCGGGCACGCATCGCCTCGGGGTAAAGGCTGGTGGCCAAAGCCGCGCCACAGCCAATCACAAAGGCCGCCCCCACGCCTTGCAGGAAGCGGCAGAACAGCAGCGCGCCGTAGTTGGGCGCCAGCGCGCACAGCAGCAGCGCCACCGCACTCCAGGCGAGGCCCAGGCGAAACACCCGCGCATGACCCCAGATATCGCCGATGCGCCCGACGGCCAGCATCAGGCTGCCATAGGTCAGCACATAGGCGATGATCAGCCACTGGATGGCCGGCAAGGGCAGGTCGAAGGCCTGGATGACCTGCGGAAAAGCGACATTCAGCGCCGTATCGAAGGGCACGACCAAGGTGCCCAGCGCCAGCGGAAAAAGGCGCAGAAGCTCGGCCGGCTTCACCCGGCCAGGCGGATATTGTTGGCGCGGACCACGCGCGCCCAGCGCTCGGTTTCCGCCTCGGCGAAGGTGGCGAAGCCATCGCCGGACACCGCCAGCACATCCATCCCCTGCGCCTCAACCCGGCCGCGCGTCTCAGGCTCGGCCAGGATGCGCGCGAGTGTCTGGCCCATGCGCTCCCGGATGGCGGCGGGC
>CANHTE010000239.1 GCA_947462945.1 Acetobacteraceae bacterium | reverse complement strand
GCTTTGGTGGATGCCTTGGCCATGACACGCCCTCCCTTCTATTCTTTGGAAATTAAATACCAGAAGGCGCGGCCTGGCGAGACAAATATCCGGCCCCGGGATTGAAGCGCCGCCCCGGTTTGACCATTCTGGAAAAAATCAATCCGGGAGAACACGTTCGATGCAGCGCCGTCATGCCTTGGCCCTTGGTGCCTTGACCCCTTTCGCCGCCCAGGCCCCGTCCATCGCACAGACCGCTGCCGACTGGCCCAGCGCACCGGTTCGCTTCATCGTTCCCTTCGCCGCCGGCGGCCCGACGGATATCCCCGCGCGGATGATCGCCGAGGAGATGTCGAAGGTTCTGCCCAACCGCATCGTGGTGGAAAACCGCACCGGCTCGGGCATCATCATCGGCACGGATATGGTGGCCAAGGCGCCGAAGGATGGGCTGACGGTGCTCTACACCACCGTGGGCCATGCCGTGGTGCGCGCGCTGTTTGACCGCGTGCCGTTTGATCCGGTGGCGGATTTCACGCCCGTGGCGCTGGTCGGCCAAATCCCGATGATCATGATGGTGAACAACAACTTCCCGGCCCGCACCCTGCCGGAACTCATCGCATTGGTGCGCGCCAATCCCGGCCGCTTTGATTATGCCAGCAGCGGCAATGGCGGGGCCGTGCACCTGGCTTCCGAATTATTCCTGCATATGGCGGGCGGGGCGCAGGGGCCGCTGCGCATGAACCACATCGCCTTCCGGGGTTCCTCGGCCGCCATGCCGGATGTGCTGGCCGGGCGCATCCCGATGATGCTGGATGTGGCCGCCGCCACCATCCCCTATATCCAGCGCGGCGAATTGCGCCCGCTGGCGATCTCAACCCGCGCGCGCAGCCCGCTGGTGCCCCAGGTGCCGACCTTCATCGAGCAGGGCGTGGCCGATTATGAGGCCTATACCTGGCACATGGTGCTGGTGCCCTCCGGCACGCCGGCGCCCGTGGTGCGCGCCATCAACGCCGCCGTGAATCGCGCGGCCGGGCTGGAGAATATCCGCACCCGCCTGACCGAGATGACCATGCAGGTCGTCAACGACAGCACGCCCGAAAGCACCAGCGCCTTCCTGCGCGCCGAAATCGGCAAGTGGGAGCCCATCATCCGCGCGGCCGGCATCAAGGTGGAGTGAGGGGCATGGCTGCCTATCTCATCGCCAATATCACGGTGAATGATCCGGCGCGCTTCGCCGAATACCGGGAGCTGGTGGCGCCCATGATCGCGGCCCATGGCGGGCGCTATCTGATTCGCGGCGGCGCCATCACCGTGGTGGAGGGCGAGCCCGGCTTCGACCGCGTGGTGGTGCTGGAATATCCCGACATGGAAACGCTGAAGCGCTTTTATCACGGCCAGGATTACGCGCCGCTCATCGCGCTCCGGCAATCCTGCACCATCTCCCGCGTTGCGCTGGTCGAGGGCTATTCGGGCTGAGGCGGTTCGGAGGGCGCGGCATGGACGGCACGGCGAATCCTCCCCCATGCTGGGCGCTTTCGCGGGGGTTGGGGTTGCATGGCGGGTTCGGTGATCGTTCTGGGCGCGGGGATGGTCGGCGTCTCGGTCGCGCTGCATTTGCGGCGGCGCGGGTTCGAGGTGGCCCTGCTGGACCGCCAGGCGCCGGGCGAAGGGGCCTCCTTTGGCAATGGCGGGCTGATCCAGCGTGAGGCGGTGCACCCGCACCCCTTCCCGCGCAGCCTGTCCGAATTGCGCCGCATCGCCGGCAACAAGGCCACCGATGTGCATTACCATCCGGGCGCCCTGCCCGGTTTCGCCGCGCCCCTGCTGCGCTATTGGTGGCATTCCGAGCCGCAGCGCTACCAGCATGCGGTGCGTGCCTTCTCCGCGCTGATCGCCACCTGCCTGGAGGAGCACCGTGCTCTGGCCGAGGGCACCGAGGCCATGGCCCTGCTGCGCCCCATCGGCTGGATGCGCCTTTATGCCGATGCGGCGCTGTTTGAGGCCGCGCTCACCCAGGCAAAGCAGGCGCATGACGGCTTCGGGGTCCATTACAACGTGCTGGACAGCGCCGCCCTGGCGGCGGCTGAGCCGCATCTGCTGGTGCAACGCCTGGGCGCCATCCATTGGACAGACCCCTATTCGGTGAGTGACCCGCAGGCGCTCACCCTGGCCTATGCCGCGCAATTCACGGCCATGGGCGGGCAAATCCTGCGGGGCGATGCGATGAGCCTCAGCCGCGCCGGCACCGGCTGGCGCGTGCAAGGCGAGGATGGCCCGCTGGAGGCGGCGCAGGTGGTCGTGGCGCTTGGCGTGGCCTCGGCCGATCTCACCCGGCGCTTTGCCTATGCGCCGCCCAGCTTCGGCAAGCGCGGCTATCACATGCATTACCGGCTGCGCGGCAATGCCGTGCTGCACCGGCCCATCCTGGACACGTCCAGCGGCTTTCTCCTCGCCCCGATGCGTGCGGGCATCCGCCTCACCACCGGTGCCGAATTCGCGAAGCCCGATGCCCCCGCCACGCCGGTGCAGTTGGAACGGGCCGAGCCCGTGGCGCGCGGCCTGCTGCCTTTGGAGGACCGGGTGGAGGCCAAGCCCTGGATGGGGGTGCGGCCCTGCACGCCGGACATGCTGCCCATCATCGGCCCGCTGCCCGGCCATGCGGGCGCCTGGTGCGCCTTCGGCCATGCCCATCAGGGGCTGACCCTCGGCCCCACCACGGGGCGGCTGCTGGCGGAGATGATGTCAGGGGAAAAGCCCTTCCTGGACCCGTCGCCTTATCGGGCGGAGCGGTTTTAGGGAGAGAAAAAAGGGCCTCCGGCGGCTGGGGCCTCAGGCCCCAGACCCCATTCCGGCGCCAATCTGATACGGCATCTCTTCGAAAATGAATGAAATCAAAGGGGTCTGGGGCCGCCCTTCTTTCAGCATGGGGCCCCAGCCGCCGGAGGCCCCGCAACCTTGCCCTTGTAGTTGCAAAACCCCGCCGCCGAACACCGCCAGCATTCCGGCGCCCGTGCCTTGCACAGATAACGCCCATGCAGGATCAGCCAGTGATGCGCGTCGCGCAGCAATTCGGGTGGGATGCGCTTCACCAGCCCGTCCTCCACCGCGCGGGTGGTTTTGCCCGGCGCCAGGCCGGTGCGGTTGCCCAGGCGGAAGATATGCGTATCCACTGCCATCGTCGCCTCGCCGAACATCACGTTCAGCACGACATTGGCGGTCTTGCGGCCCACGCCGGGCAGGGCTTCCAGCGCGGCGCGGTCCTGCGGGACCTGGCCGCCATGGCGCTCCACCAGCATGGCCGAAAGCGCCGCAACATTCTTGGCCTTGCCCTGCCACAGCCCGATGCGGCGAATCAGCTGGCCGATGCCCTCGGCGCCCAGCGCGGCCATGGCGGCGGGGTTGGGGGCGGCGGCGAAAAGGCCGGGCGTCACCTTGTTCACCATCGCATCCGTCGCCTGGGCGGACATCACGACGGCCACCAGCAGGGTGAAGGCGTCGGTGTAGAGAAGCTCCGTCTCGGGCGCCGGATTTGCCGCGGCGATGGCGCGAATGAAGTCGCCCGCCTGCTCACGGGACATGAGGCGCGCGCGGCGTGGGGCGGCGGCGGTGCCGTGCTGGGGCTTGCGAGGGGTTTTCACGCGGGGATTCGTCCTATCTCATGCAGGGATGCCAGAAACCGCGACAATTTTCGAGGCCCGCTCGGCGCCCCTGAACAGCCTGGGTGACCAGGGGTTCTGGATTGTGGCTGGCATTCTCATGGCCGGCTTCACCTTCACGGGCACCGTCTTCACCATTCTGGGCGCCTGGCCCGTGCTGATCTTTGCCGGGGCGGAGACGCTCATGGTGATCGGCATGCTGGCGCTGTATCGCAGCCAGGCGCGCGGCAGTTCCGAGGTTGTGACGCTCGCTTCGGGCCAGCTCACCATCCGCCGGCGTGAGGGGCGGCGGCGGGAGGAAGCGCGCTTCGACCCTTTCTGGGCGCGGCTGCGCTGGGAGGAGAGCCGGCTTTTCATCGCCCATCGGGGTGCGGGCATTGAAATCGGCCGATTCCTGACGCCGGAGGAGCGCGAGGATCTGGCGCAAAGCCTGGGCGAAGCGCTGCGCCGCTATCGCGAGCCGGAATTCGACAATCCGCAGCTGCGGTGAGCCATCTGCGGGGATG
>CANHTE010000238.1 GCA_947462945.1 Acetobacteraceae bacterium | reverse complement strand
CTTCACATCCACCGCCAGGGCGCAAAGCTGCGCGGCGAAGCCATAGGTGGCGTAGGGAACGCCCTGGCCATTGGCGTCCAGCGGAATCGTCGGTGGATCAAAGCGGCCGAGGCCCTCCATCGGGACGGCAGGCCGGAAGGGCGCAGCATCCAGGGTGAGGGCGCCATCCCAGCCGAGCACGCCATTGCTGCCGCGCAGGATTTTTGCGCGCAGATCCAGCGCCGCCTCCATCGCGGCACGGCCACTCACGAAGGTCTGGCGTGAGGCGCTGGTCTTGCCGGCATCGGGCGTGGTGGCGGTGTCGCCATTCACCTGGCTCAGGGCGGCGACGGGCAGGCCCAGCGCCTCCGCGGCGATCTGCGCGAGCACGGTGGAGGAGCCCTGGCCGATATCCACCGCGCCGTTGAAGAAGGTGATCCGCCCATCCGTTCCCAGCACCAGACGCATCTCGGAAGGGTTGGACATGCCGGTATTGCCGATGCCGTACCACATGCCGGCCACGCCCACGCCATGCCGCAGCGCGCCGCCCTTGGCGTTTCGCGCCGCCGCTTCGGCGCGCAGCTGCGTCCAGGCGGGGCGCAGGGCTTCCAGGCAAAGGCGCTGCCCGGCCGAGTGCTCCAGGCGCTGTCCGGTGGCGGTCACATCCCCCGCCACCAGGGCATTGCGAATGCGGAATTCCAGCCGGTCCAGGCCGCTGGCATCGGCCAGCCGGTCCCACAGCGCTTCCTGGGCGATGGCGGCCTGGGGCACGCCAAAGCCGCGAAAGGCGCCGGAGGGCGGCTGATGCGTGTGCACCGCCCGCGCCCGGGCGCGGAGATGCGGCACGCGATACGGTCCCGTCGCGTGAACCGGCACGCGTCCCGCCACGGTCGGGCCCCAGCTGGCATAGGCGCCGGTGTCGTAAATCCCCTCGAAATCCAGCGCGAGCAGCCGGCCTTGCGCATCGCAGCCGGCGCGGGCGGTGATGCGTGCGGGGTGGCGCTTGGTGCTGGCCGCCATGCTCTCGGTGCGGGACCAGATGGCGCGCACCGGGTGGTCCATCACCCAGGCGGCCACGGCCAGCATGGGCTGGATGCCGGCATCGAGCTTGCCGCCAAAGCCACCCCCACAGGCCGAGGGGATGATCCGCACGGCCTGCATCGCCAGGCCCAGCACGCCCGCCACCTCCTCACGGTCCATCGCGGGCGCCTGGGTGCTGGACCACACTTCGATGGCATGGCCGCGATGTTCCTGGCCGGCCTCCGGCCGGACGCGGCGCGCATAGCCGGCCTCGGGCTCGATATAGGCGTGTTCGACGAAGCTGGTTTCCCAGTCTCCCTCCGCCACATGCGCGGCCTGGGCGAAGGCCGCATCCACATCGCCGCAGCGCACCAGCCCCTCGGCCAGCACATTGCCCGGGAATTGGGGGTGCAGCGCGGGGGCTTCGAGTGCCGCCCGCGGATCATCCAGCGCGTCCAGCTTCTCCCAATGGATCGGCAGCGCCTCGAAGCGCAGCGCCTCCACCGCCGCGCGCGTCCCCACCACCGCCGCCACGGCATCACCGCGATACAGCGCCAGGCCATCGGCAAAAACCGGCTGGTCCTTGATATGGGGATAGATGCCATAGCCATTGCGGCCGGGCACATCCTGCGCCGTCAGCAGCCGCGTGATGCCGGGATGCGCCGCGAGGAAAGCCGCCACATCACCGATGGTGAAGCGCGCATGGGCATGCGGGCTGCGAATGGCGCGCAGCCAAAGCGCATCGGCGGGGGCCAGATCCGCGCCATAACGCTCGGTGCCGTCCAGCTTGGCCGCGCCATCCACCCGGGGCAGGCGGGCGCCCACCGTGCCGGTCTCCGCCTGCGCTTCCACGCCCCGCACCGCATCAATGATGCGCCGATAGCCGGTGCAGCGGCACAGCACGCCACCCAGCGCCTGCTCCACCTCGGCCTCGCTCGGGCTCGGGTTCCGCCGCAGCAATTCCGTGGCCGCGACCAGCATGCCCGGCGTGCAAATGCCGCATTGCGCCGCGCCATGCGCATGAAAGCGCGCCATCAGGGCCTGGCCCTCCGGCGTGGCCGCGATGCCCTCCACCGTTTCGACCTCGGCACCCGCGCATTGGCCCAGCGGCGTCAGGCAGGCGCAGGCCTGCATGCCATCCACCAGCACGGTGCAGGCACCGCAATCCCCCGCATCGCAGCCGAGCTTGGTGCCGATGAGTCCCAGGCTGTCGCGCAGCGCGTCGGCCAGCCGGGTGCCGCCATCCAGCGGCACGTCGCGCGGCACGCCATTCACCAGAAGCGCGGTCATGCGGCGAGGCTCGCCTGTGCCCGGGCCACCAATTCGGCGGCCGCCGCGTGGCGATAGGCGGCGGTGCCGCGCACATCATCCATCGGCGTCAGCGCCCCCTCGCCCCAGAGCCGCGCCACCTCCGAACAGGAGCCGACCGCGACGCGGCCTTCGGCATTGGCCGCGACCATGACGATGGAAATCACCAGATGCGCCCGCGCCCCCAGCTTGAGAAACACCGAGCGCGATTGGGCGGGCCCGGCCGGCACATGCAGCGCCAGCAGAAGCTCATCCGCCGCGCGCGCCGTGCGGCGATTGCCCAGGATGAAATCGGCCAGCTTCAAGCGGCGCCGGCCGCCCTGGCTGGCCAGCTCCACCTCGGCATCCAGCAGCAGCAGGGGCGGCACGCCATCGGCCGCGGGTGAGGCATTGCAGAGATTGCCGCCGATGGTGCCCCGCGCCTGAACTTGACGCCCGCCCACCTGGCGGGCCGCTTCGCGCAAGGCGTCAAAACCTGGCGGCAATTCCGCGTCACGCAGGGCGGCCCAACTTGTGGCGGCGCCAATCCGCCAGAAACCGCCCGCCTGGGTGATGCCGCGCATTTCGGGGATGGCGGTGATGTCCAGCCAGTTTGCGTCCATGGGGTTGCCCCAGGCGGCCCGATGGGCGCGGGCGGGAAAGATATCCGTGCCGCCCGCCATCACCTGCCATGTGCCCTGGGCCATCAGCGCCAGTGCCTCATTCAGCTCGGACGGCCTTTGATACAAACCCAATCCCGCTCTCCCCCTTGGCGCCACGCAGCATCGGCAATTACCCTGCCCCCACAGCTTAGAGGAGCCGGCCATGGCGCGCATACTGATCAAGGGGCTCGGCCTCATCTTTTCGGGCGATTTCGCGCAACCGCGCCTCGATACGGAAGCGATTCTGATCGAAGGCGGAAAGATCACCGGCATCGGCCAGGCGAAGGATTTTGAGGCCGAGACGGTGATCGACGCCCAGGGCTGCGCCGTGATGCCCGGATTGATCGACAATCACGTCCATCCCGCCTTTGGCGACTGGACGCCGCGCCAGAACCAGCTCGGCTTCATCGAGGCCATGGTGCATGGCGGCACCACCACCCTGATCAGCGCGGGGGAGGTGCATCTGCCCGGCCGCCCGAAGGATGCGGTGGGGGTGAAGGCCCTGGCCATCGCCGCCCAGCGCTGCTTTTCGGCCTTCCGGCCCATGGGCGCCAAGGTCATCGCCGGCGCTCCCGTGCCGGAGCGCGGCTTTTGCGAGGCGGATTACCAGGAAATGGCCGCCGGCGGCGTGACGCTGCTGGGCGAGATCGGCCTCGGCACCTTGAAGGAACAGGCCGAGGTGGTGGAGACCATGGCCTGGGCGCGCAAGGCCGGGCTGAACGCCATGATCCATTGTGGCGGCCCCTCCATCGCCGGCTCCAACCTGATGCAGGCCGAGGTGGTGATCGCTGCCGACGCCGATATCGTGGCCCATATCAATGGCGGCCCGACCTCCCTTCCCGCCGCCGAACTGACCAAGGTGATCGCCGGCACGCAGCGCGCCATCGAGGTCGTGCACAATGGCAATCCGCGCAACGCCATCCATGCGCTGAAGGTGCTGACCGATATGGGAAGGCTGGACCGGCTGGTGATCGGCACGGATAGCCCGGCCGGCTCGGGCGTGCAGCCGCTGGGGGTGATGCGGACGATCTCGCTGCTTTGCTCGCTGGGCGGGCTGGACCCGGCCATCGCCATCGCGGCGGCGGGCGGCAATACGGCGCGCTGGCGCAACATCCAGGCGGGCGTGATCAAGCTGGGTGCCGCGGCGGATTTGGTGTTCCTCGATGCCCCCATCGGCGGCGCCGGCAGCGATGCGAG
>CANHTE010000237.1 GCA_947462945.1 Acetobacteraceae bacterium | reverse complement strand
GGCCGCGCGCTCCTCCAGCAGGGGCCATTCGAAGTGGCCATCCTCGGCGGCGATCAGGGCGGCCTGATCCAGCACAGGCACCGGAAGGTCAGGCTTCGGCGCCGGCCCCATCAGCACCACGGCGCGCAGCGAGGCCGGCAGCCGGTCCGCCACGGCCAGCAGGGCCGGCAGCACGGCGGGGTCCACAAACAGCACCACATCCGCCGCGTCTTCCAGGATATAGGCGATCTGGTCGGCAAAGAGGCGCGGATTGACCGTGTGCAGCACGGCCCCCATGCCGGAGACGGCGTAATACACCTCCAGATGGGCGCGCGAATTCCAGCTCATCGTGGCCACGCGGTCGCCGCGCTGCACCCCCAGCCGGGCCAGCGCCTGGGACAGCCGCTTGGCCGAATGCTCCAACTCCGGCCAGGTGCCGCGCGTTACCCCGCCCTCGGCATCCACCGAGACGATCCTGGCGCCGTGATGATGCCGTGCGGCGTGACGCAGGATTGAGGAAACCAGCAGCGGGTGGTCCTGCATCAGGCCAAGCATGTCATTCTCCCAGGTGATTTTTCTCCTGGCATCCTGACGCAAGCGGGGGGCCTGCGTCCATGCTGATGGGCGCGGGCTACCAGCCCATGCGGCGCGGATCACCCGGGGCGGGGGCCGAAAAGGCGCGGGGGTTGTTGCTCGGCGGCAGGTCGAAGCGGCGCGGATCATTGGGCGTCAACTCGCGGTTCAAGGTGACGGCCCCCGAGGTGGATTGCGAGCCCCGCTCAAAGCCGGGCCGGCCGAAGGGCATGTCCGGCACCCCGGAGGACCCTGGCGAGGTATCCACCGCGCCACAGGCGCCCAACAGGAACACGAGGCCCAGCGGAAAAGCGCGCATCATCATCACTCCAGCTATGTTCACTCGGGTCGGATTTGGGCGGTGCGGATCAGATCGCCCCACATGGTGGTCTCGCGGGCCAGCAATTCCCGCACGGAATTGGCATCGCCCGTGACGATATCCACCCCCTGCTCGGCCATGCGCGAACGCAGGGTCGCATCTTCCGTGGCGGCGCGCAAAGCGGCACCCAGCCGCGCCACAATCGGCACGGGCGTGCCGGCGGGGGCAAACAGCGCCTGCCAGAACACCGCCTCGAAGCCCGGGACGGCATCGGCCACGGGGGGCAATTCCGGCACCAGGGCATGACGCTCCCGCGAGGAGATGGCCAGGCCGCGCGTGGCGCCTTCGCGCATGGTGGGCAGGGCCTCCAGCAGGGCCTGGAACATCGCTTGGATGCGGCCCGCGCGCAGTTCCAGCAGCGCGGGCGCGCCGCCGCGGAAGGGCACATGCACCACATCAATGCCGGTGCGCGCCGCAAGCAGCGCCTGGGCCAGGTGGTTCACCGCACCGGTGCCGCTCGATCCAAAATTCACCCGGCCCGGATTGGCCCGGCAATACGCGATGAACTCCTCCGTCGTGCGGGCCGGCACGGAGGGGTTTACATGCAGCGCAAAGGCGGTGCGAAAGACCATCCCGATCGGCATCAACTCGCGCATCGGCTCACGCGGGGTCAGATTGGGCTGAAGACCCGGATTGATGGCCAGGGTGGAGGTGCCCATCAGCAGCGTATAGCCATCGGGCCGCGCCTGGGCCACGTGGGTATTGGCCACCGCCGTTGCCGCACCCACCCGGTTTTCGATCACCACGGGCACGCCCAACTCGCGCGCCATGCGCTCTGCCACGGCGCGGCTGGTCACGTCCGTGACCCCACCTGGGGCATAGCCAGAGGCGATGGCCAAAGCGCGGCTCGGGAAAGCCTCCTGGGCGGCGGCGGGCAGGGTCAGCAGGCCGGGCGCGGCCAGCAGGGCGCGGCGTGATGGCATGGAATTCCTCCGTTTTCTTTTGTTTCAGATGGGCGTCACATTTGCTTTGCCCAAGTGTCATTCGCTTGCAACATTCACCCCGTAAGCCGCCCTCCAGCAGTCAGGAGTGAGTGATGCTCGAGATCGAAGGTCTGACACGGCGCTTTGGCCCTGTGAAGGCGGTGGATGGCGTCAGCCTGTCCGTGCCCGCGGGCCAGATGGTGGGCGTGATCGGCCGTTCGGGCGCGGGCAAGTCCACTTTGCTGCGTTTGATCAACCGCCTGGCCGAACCCTCCGAAGGGCGGATCATTTTCGAAGGCCGTGACGTCACGGCGCTGAAGGGCCGTGCGCTGCGGGATTGGCGCACCGGCTGCGCCATGATCTTCCAGCAATTCAACCTGGTGCAACGCCTGGACGTTCTGACCAATGTGCTGATCGGCCGCCTCAACCACCGCCATGGCGTGATGGCGCGGCTGGGTTCGCTGTTTTGCCAGTTCTCGGCCGAGGAGCGCGCCATGGCCCTGGCTGCGCTGGAACGCTTTGACCTGCTGAGCACGGCGCTGCAGCGGGCCGATACACTCTCCGGCGGGCAGCAGCAGCGGGTGGCGATCTGCCGCGCGCTGATGCAGCAGCCCCGCATCATCCTGGCCGATGAGCCCATTGCCAGCCTCGATCCGCGCAATGCCCGCACGGTGATGGACGCGTTGGCCCAGGTGAACAGCCGCGATGGCATCACCGTGCTGGTGAATTTGCACCACCTGGATACCGCCCGCGAATACTGCAACCGCGTCATCGCGATGCAACAAGGCCGCATCGTCTTCGACGGCGCGCCGAGCGAGTTGGACGCGGCCCGTATCACCCAGATCTACGGCATCACCGAGGCGGAGTTCCAGGCGGAAGCGGCCGCCGCCGTGAATGCCAACCCAGCTTTTGCCGTGCCGGCGCAAGCGGCACTGGCCTGAATCAACCTAGGAGAATTTCGATGATGAACCGCCGCTTCCTCGGCGCGCTGGCTCTTGGCGCCAGTGCCATTCCGGGCCTTGCCATCGCGCAGGCCCAGCGCACCGCCCCCGCAACCATGGCGCCCGAGGCCGCTGCCGGCACGCGCATGCGCCGCACGCTGGATGCCGATGTCACCATGCCCGCCACCGGCCGCAAGGCCTGGGCCGCGCAGGTGCCGCAAATCCGCATCGGCCTGCTGGGCGGCGAGAATGAGGCCGACCGCATGGGCCGCTTCGGCGCCTATCAGAACCTGCTGCAGGAAGTGTTCCAGGTCCCGGTGCGGCTGTTTGCCGCCAGTGACTATGCCGGCGTGCTGCAGGCCTTCTCGGCCGGGCAGATCGAGATGGCGAGCATGGGCCCCTCCGTCTATGCCGGCACCTGGATTGACACCAATGGCGGCGTCGAGCCCGTTCTGGTGGCCGAGGAGCGTGACGGTTCCATCAGCTACATCGCCGTGATGGTGACGCGGGCCGATAGCGGCATCACGAATTTCGAGCAGATGCGCGGCCGCAGCCTGGCCTGGTCCGACGCCAATTCCACCTCCGGCTATCTGGTGCCGCGCTTTGCGCTGCGCCGGCAGGGCGTCGGTGTGGAATCGGGCCAGTATTTCTCGCGCACGGGCTTTGGTGGCGGGCATGAGCAGGCGGTGGTGGCCGTGCTGCAACGCCAGTTCGACGCGGCTGTCACCTGGGCCTCGGGCCAGGGCGAGGTGAATGAGGGTTTCACCCGTGGCAACCTGCGCGCCATGGTGGATAAGGGCATGCTCAACATGCGTGACCTGCGCATCATCTGGCAGAGCGAGCCCATCATCAACGGGCCCATCACCATGCGGACCAATCTGCCCCGCGCCTTCCGCGATGATCTGGTGAACTTCCATCTGGCCCTGCCCAAGACCCACCCGGCGATCTACCAGCAGATCGAGCGCGGGGGCGGCACGGGCTATCGTGAAGTGACGCATGCGCAGTTCCAGTTCCTGGTGGATATGCGCCGCGAGGAAGCGGCCGAGCGTCGCCGGAGAAGCTGATTTCCGACTTCTGGCACCCGGAGGCGGTCTCGTGCCGCCGGTTGAGGGTCGTGACGCGCCGGCCACTCTGCGGCCGGCTTCTCAAGGGTGGTGCGTGATGATGGAAAACATTGTGGCGAGGCGCGCGATGCTGGCCGGGGCCACCCTGTTGCCCTTCGCCGGGCAGGCGCAGACCGTGACCCCAGAATGGCGCCCCCGCCGCTCGGCCGAGGGCGCGCACCCTATGCCGGAACCCGGCCGCCGCGCCTGGGCCGAGCAAGTGCCGGTGATCCGCGTCGGCCTGATGGGC
>CANHTE010000236.1 GCA_947462945.1 Acetobacteraceae bacterium | reverse complement strand
TGATCACCCATGAATATAGAATCCGGTTGCCCGAAGGTGCCTCGGCCAAGGTGTTTGGCGCGGAATTGCGCGCGGCCTTTCCCGCAGCATCCTGGCGCATCCGCCGGGCGGATCAGGCAGAACCCGGGGTGAACCGCTTTCTGGATCGCGCGGCCTCCTTCCTGACGCTGGCAGGGCTGACGGCGCTGCTGGTGGGCGGGATTGGCGTGGCCACCGGCGTGCGCGCCTGGTTGGATGCCCGCGCCCGCACCATTGCGACCCTGCGCTGCATGGGGGCGCCCACGGCGGCCATTTTCTCGGCCTATCTGTTCCAGGTGCTGGCCCTTTCGGGGCTTGGCATCCTGATCGGGCTGGTGGCGGGTTGGGGGCTGACGGCGCTGGCGGCCTCGGCATTGAGTGGCGCCCTGCCCGTTCCGGCGCGGATTGGCCTGTATCCGGCGCCACTGGCTTTGGCGGCGCTGTACGGGCTGCTGACGGCATTGACCTTCGCGCTTTGGCCCCTCGGCCGGGCGGGGCGCATTCCCGGCGCGGCCTTGTTCCGTGACGTGCTGGGCGCAGGCGGATTCTGGCCTGGCTGGGGCGTGGGCATCGCCAATGCCCTGGCGGCGGCAGCGCTGGTTGCGCTGGTGGTTCTGACGGCCGAGCAGCGCTTCTTCGCCATCGCCTTTTGTGCCGGCGCGGCGGCGGCCATGCTGTTGTTTCGCTTGGGCGCCTGGGGGCTGATGGCCACGGCGCGGGCGCTGAAGGGAATTCGGCGCCCGGCCTGGCGGCTGGGGCTCGCCAATCTGCACCGGCCGGGCGCACCCACGCCCATCATGCTGGTGGCGCTCGGCCTGGGGCTGACGACATTGGCCGCCATCGCGCAAATCCAGGGCAATCTGGCCTCGGCCATCGGCAATGAGATGCCGGCCCGTGCGCCCAATTTCTTCTTCATTGATATCCAGCCGGATCAGGTGGCGCGCTTCGATTCATTGGCGCGCGAAACCCCCGGCGTGGAGGAAGTCCGCCGGGTTCCCAGCCTGCGCGCCCGCATCACCGCCGTGAACGGCACGCCGGCCGAGCAGGTGCCCGCCACGCCGGAAACCGCCTGGGCGCTGCGGGGGGATCGCGGCCTGACCTACAGCGCCCGCATGCCCGAGGGCACGCGCCTCACCGAAGGCGCCTGGTGGGCGCCGGATTACGCGGGCCCGACGCAGCTTTCCTTCGATGCCAATCTGGCGCGCGGCTGGGGGATTGGGCTGGGGGATACCATCACGATCAATGTGCTGGGGCGTGAGATGGACCTCACCATCGCCAATCTGCGCAATGTGGAGTGGCGGTCCCTGGGCATGAACTTCACTCTCATCGCCTCGCCCGGGCTGCTCTCTTCGGCGCCGCACACGCATATCGCCACGGTGCGGGGTGACCCGGCGCAGGACCAGAACCTGCTGCGCCGCATTACCGATGCGCTGCCCAATGTCTCGGGCATTCGTGTGCGGGAGGCGCTGGAGCAGGTGGGCGTGCTGTTGGGGCGCATCGGCACGGCACTGACGGCCGTGGGCTCCATCACGCTGATGGCCGGCGCCCTGGTGCTGGCCGGCGCCGTCGCGGCCGGGCAGCAGCGCCGCATCCGCGAGGCGGTGCTGCTGAAAACGGTGGGCGCCACGCGCGGGCAAATCCTGCGCGCCTTCCTGGTGGAGTTCGGCGTGCTGGGCCTGTTTGCCGGGTTGCTGGCGGCGCTGGCGGGCACGGCGGCGGCCTGGGGCGTGGTGGTGGGCATCATGCGCCAGGAATGGGTCTTCCTGCCCGGAACCTTGGCAATGACCGTGGCCGGCTGCATGTTGCTGGTGCTTGCCTTTGGCTATGCGGGAACCGCCATGGCGCTGCGCGTCCGGCCTGCGCCGCTGCTGCGCAACGAGTGAAGAAACCCGCCCCGGACTTCCAAATCTGATTGAATTCGATTACAGAAACTCCATATGCTGTCCATCCCGGGCAACAACCACGAGTCCCGTCCTTCTGGAGGAATTGATCACATGGCTTTGCAACCCGAATCGCGCTGGACGCAGCCTGTTCAAGGCTGGGGCCGCACCGCGGGTGTGGACGCCGCGGCGATTGACGCCGGCCTGCGCGCCTACATGCTGCGCGTTTACAACTGGATGGCCTCCGGCCTGCTGCTGACGGCGATTGTCGCTTACGCGGTGGCTTCCATCCCGGCCGTGTCCGAGTTGTTCTTCACCGTCGTCCGCACGCCGCGTGGCCTGGCCACCGCGCCGACAATCCTGGGCTATGTGGCCATGTTCGCGCCGCTGGCCTTCATCCTGGCGCTCTCCTTCGGCATCAACCGGATGAGCAAGACCACGGTTCAGGCCCTGTTCTGGACCTTCTGCGGCGTGATGGGCGCCAGCATGGCGAATATCTTCATCATCTACACGGGCGCTTCGATTGCCAGCACCTTCTTCATCACCTCGGCCACCTTCGCCTCGATGAGCCTGATCGGCTACACGACGAAGCGGGATCTGACCAAGCTTGGCAGCTTCATGCTGATGGGCCTGATCGGCATCATCCTCGCCTCGCTGGTGAACATCTTCCTGGCTTCGCCTGCCCTGGCTTTCGCCATCTCGATCCTCGGCGTGATCATCTTCTGCGGACTGACCGCTTATGACACGCAGCGGATCAAGAACGACTACATCGAGCATTCCTACGCCGAAGGCACGGATGAAGCGGGCAAGCGCAGCGTCATGGACGCGCTGGGCCTCTACCTGAACTTCATCAACTTGTTCCAGCTGCTGCTGTCCTTCATGGGCAACCGCAACCAGGGCTGATCCTTGGCAGAAACGCCGAGGAAACGGGAAACCCGGCGGAGCAATCCGCCGGGTTTTTTCATGCCCTCACGCCTTGTCGCAAGGCTGAACCTTGTAGCCGGCGGCTTCGATGGCCTGGATCGCGCTGCTGCGGTCCAGGACCGTCTCGGCACTGACAAGGCCCTGGGCGAGTTCCACATGGACCTTGGCATGGGCATCGCGGGCCTGAAGCGCCTTGGTGACGCTCTGCACGCAATGGCCGCAACTCATGCCATTCACATGCATCTCAAGGATGGGCATCGGCGCCGCCCCCCATGTGATCGAGGATGGGGCATTCCGGCCGGGAATTACCCTGGCAGGATTGTGCCAGATGCCGCAAGGAATCCGCCACAGCCCTTAGCGAGCGCGCTTTCTCCTCCAGGGCGTCAACATGGGTCAGGGCGATGCGTCGCACTTCCGCACTTTGGCGCCCGTCATTTTTCCACAGGGCCAGCAGGCGCTTCACCTCCGTGAGCGGGAATGCCAAATCCCGCGCATGGCGAATAAAGCGCAGCACCGCGACGTTCTGGTCCGTGTAGGTCCGATAGTTGTTGAGCCGCCGCAGAGGCATGACCAAGCCCAGCGTCTCATAATGGCGGATCATTTTTGCACTGACGCCGCTGGCTGCAGCAGCTTCACCGATATTCATTTCTCGTCCTCCCTCACATTCACTGCCGGGCGCCAACGGGCGAGCAGCAGGGCATTTCCCAGAACCGACACGGAAGAGGCCGCCATGGCCGCCCCCGCCAAGGCCGGAGACAATCCGCCGAGCGCCGCGAGCGGCAGGCCGGCGGCGTTGTAGGCAAAGGCCCAGAACAGGTTTTGGCGGATCTTGCCGCGTGTCCGCCGCATGAGTTCCAGCGCCTGCGGCACCAGGGCCGGGTCGCCGCGCAGCAGCGTCACGCCGGCGGCGGCAATCGCCGCATCCGTGCCCGTCCCCATGGCGATGCCGAGATCAGCAGCGGCCAGCGCCGGCGCGTCATTCACGCCATCACCCACCATGGCGACGCGCTCGCCCTTTTCCTGCCAGGCGGCGATGCGGGCGGATTTATCGGCCGGGAGCAACCCGGCCTCGATCTCAGCCAGGCCCAGACTGGCACCCAGCGCGCCCGCAGCCGCCGGACTGTCGCCCGAGAGGACGACGACGCGCAGGCCCATGGCCTTGAGGGCTGCCACGGCGGCGGCCGAATGCGGCTTCACCGCATCCTCGAAGGCCAGCAGCGCCAGCACCCGCCCCTCCTCCATCAACCAGGCCAGGGTGCGCCCCTGGGCCGATTGCGCATCGGCAGCCTGGGCCAGAACGGCGCCAGGGGCGGCGCCCGATTCCATCAGCAGG
>CANHTE010000235.1 GCA_947462945.1 Acetobacteraceae bacterium | reverse complement strand
AGCCGGGCAGGGGGTTCAGCGCCTGCCGCACCGAGGGCAATTGCAGAATGACCGAATGCCAGAACACCAGTTGCAGCACGAGCGGCGTGTTGCGGATGATCTCGATATAGCCGCCGGTCAGGCTGCGCAGCAGCGGATTGGTCGAAAGCCGCGCCAGCCCCAGCAGCACGCCCAGAATGGTCGCCAGCACAACGCCCACCAGCGCCACGCGCATGGTGTTCAGGAACCCCTGCGTCAGTGCCAGGGCGTAGGTGTCGGATGGCGTATAGGAGAGCAGGCCCTCGCCAATCGGGAAGCCGGCGGAGCGGTCGAGGAAGCCGTAGCCGAATTGCAGGCCACGCGCCGCCATGTTGGTGAACATGTTGTTGGTGAGCGACCAGCCGATGAAGATCACAGCAGCGGCCAAGCCCGCCTGCCACAGCAGCCCGCGCATCGTGGTGCCGGCGGGCAGGGGAATCAGGGGCCTGGCCGCAGGCATAATCGGCGTGGTGGTGCTCATGCGGCGCCCTTTTCAGTCAAGCTCAAAGCAGAAAAGGGGCCGGGGATTTCGCCCCGGCCCGGATTGGTCAGCGCGCCGGCGGGGCGTAGAGCAGGCCGCCCTGCGTCCAGATGTTGTTCTGGCCGCGCTCCAGCGCCAGCGGGGTCGTCGGGCCCAGGTGGCGGTTGAAGATTTCGCCGTAATTGCCGAATTGGCGAATGATCTGGCGGGCATAGTCGGCGCGGGAAGCGCTGATGCTCTCGCCCATATTGCCCTCGACGCCCAGGAAGCGGCGGACCAGCGGGTTGGTGCTGGAGCCGGCAATCTGCTCGACATTGGCCATGGTGATGCCAAGCTCCTCGGCCTCGATCAGCGCGAAGACGGTCCAGGCCGCGATGTTGGTCAGTTCCTCATCACCCTGGCGAATGGTGGGGCCAAGCGGCTCCTTGCTGATGCGCTCGGGCAGGATCACGTGATCGGCCGGGCGGGTCAGCAGCGTGCGCTGGGCAGCGAGGGCCGCGAAGTCATTGGTGAAGACATCGCAGCGGCCGCTGTCATAAGCGCGGCGCAGCTCGTCCAGGTCCGAGATGACGACGGGCGTGAAGCGCAGATTGTGCTGGCGGAAGAAGTCATTGAGGTTCAGTTCGGTCGTCGTGCCAGGCTGCACGCAGACGGTGGCGCCGTTCAGCGCGCGCGCCGAAGTGACGTTCAGGCGGCGGGGCACCATCACGGATTGGCCGTCATAGAAAACGATGGCGGGGAAGTTGAAGCGGTTCACATTGGAATCGCGCGTCAGCGTCCAGGTCGTGTTGTTGGAGAGGATGTCCACCTCACCCGCCGCCAGCGCCGGGAAGCGGCTCTGTGAGGTGACGGGGACGAATTCGACCTTGGTCGCATCGTTGAAGATCGTGATGGCGACGGCGCGGCAAATCTCGACGTTGAAGCCCTGCCAGCGGCCCTGGCTGTCGGGCACGCCGAAGCCGGGGTTGGAGGGGCCCTGAACGCCGCAGCGCAGCGTGCCGCGCTGGCGGATTTGGTCGAGGTCACGGCCGGCCAGCGCTTCCACCGGCCCGAAGGCCATGAAAGCCACCGCGGCAGCGGCGAAGGCGGTCAACTTCATCGTAAAATCCCTTTTCGGTGGCTCCGGTGAGGTATGCTCCCCCGGGTAGGCTGCCATGTGCCTGTAACCTGGGGGCGTTGCAAGGGGGTTACCCGGACGCAATCACCCGGCCATGCAAATCTCGCTCATGGCTTGAGCATTGGTGGCACGAAGGGCGGAAATCCGCCGCGCATCTGTGCAGCCGCAGCACCAAGGGGCGAAGCCTCAGCGGCGGATCATGCTGCTGGGCACCATCGCAATCTGCCGGCCGGTCACGGGGATGGGATTGGCGCGATAGGCATCCAGCCCTCGCCCGGCCCCGCCGGAGGTGGGAAGCACCTGCGCCCGTTCCTCGCGGTTCGAGAGGGAAAGCCCGGTGGGCGCGGCCACAGCCCGTTGCGTCGGGAAATTCATCCCGGCCAGGGCGCGGTCCTCGGCCTGGCGCGCCTGGGCGGCGGGCAGGGCGGCCTGCACGCGGGCGCGATAGGCCTGGGCGAGTTCGGGCGTTTGGGAATGGTAATGGCCGGCCGCGGTCACCCAGTCATTTCGGGTGGACTGGAGCTGCGTCAGGAATTGCGCGGCATAACGTGCGTTGCTGACGGGGTCGAAGGCTTCATCCAGGCTGGCGAAGGCGCGGGGGTGATGATGCAGGTTCACCTGCATGCAGCCGACATCAATGACCCGCACGCCGCGCCCCTGCAACTCCCGCACGGCGGCAATTGCTGCCGCCTTATCCGGGAAAAAATGGCCGCGTCCCTCGGCATTGATGGTCCAGGGCCAGGGGCCGCTGGTGCCGGTCTCGGGGTTGCGGCGGCCGGATTCGACCCGGCCAATGGCCTGGAGGAGACCCACAGGGATTTGCGCATCCTGCTCGGCCCGGGCAATGGCGGCGCGGCATTGCAGGGTGGGATCGGCCGCCGCGCCAGGCTGCGCCCGGGCCGGTGCCGAGGCCAGGATGATCCAAACCAGGAGGAGGAGGGGGGAGGAGCGCATATCAAGCTCTGCGCAAACCGCATGCCACCCCCGGCGTGGATTGGCATGTTGCAGCGCAAAAAATCGCTTGCATACGAGCGACCTCTCGCCTATGTTTATGAAGGCGGCAGGAACTTAGGTTCTTGCCTGCTTTCTTGGACGTTTCCTCCCTAAACTTGGCGGCGCAGCAATGCGTCGCCACATTTTTTGTCCAAAGCTTAAGGGGCGTCCACCAGCCGGGTCTCAAACTTGGCCGGCGCGGTGATTTCCACCAGTTCCAGATCATCCGAATGCGCCAATTCGCGATGCCGGATTCGCGGCGGTTGCAGCACGCTGGTGCCGGCCGTCAGCGTTACCTCGCCGATATCCTCATATTCGAAGCGCACCCAGCCCTTCACGATCCAGACCAGCTGGAAATCCAGCTCATGCAGATGCCATTGCGGCGTGGCGTGCTCGCCCGGGATGGCGCGGATCACATGGGCCGCGAAGCCGCCTTGCGTGGCCTCCGCGATGCCGAGGTCGCCATATTCGAAAAACGCCCGCAATCCGCGGGTGAAGTCCCGTCCTTCGGCGTGGCGGACGATGGTGCGGGGCATGATTTCCTCCGTCATGACATGTCCACCGCCACATGGCGGGCATAGCCTGGCCGCGCCAACAACCGCCCGTGCCAGGCCACCAGCCGGGGCTGCGGCGCGCGGGTGATGGGCAGGGCCAGCCAGCGATGCAAATAGGGGCCGAGGGCGATGTCAGCCAGGCTCGGCTGGTCGCCACCCAGATAGGGGGCCGTGCCCAGGCTGTTCTCCACCATGTCCCACAGCGCCTGGGCTTCATCGCGGGCCGCATGGGTGGCGGGCCAGTCGCGCTTTTCCTCAGGCGTGCGAATATAGGTGAAGAAGATCGTCGTCATGGGCGTGTTCAGATGGCCCAATTGCCAGTCCATCCAGCGTTCGGTGCGGGCGCGGGCGCGCGGCTCCACCGGGTGCATCGCATGGCCTGGTGCCCGCGTGGCCACCAGGTAGCGGCAGATGCTGTTGCTCTCCCAGAGCGAAAATCCGTCCGGCTCCTCGATGGTGGGAACGCGGGCATTGGGGTTCATGGCCAGGTAGGCGGCCTCCCGCGTGCGGCCAAAGGCGCCGCCGGCATCCAGCCGCTGATGGGGGATGCCCAACTCCTCGCAGAGCCAAAGCAGCTTCATGACATTGGAGGAGCTGGCACGGCCCCAGATTTTCAACATGACGTTTCTCCCTGCATGCGGCCCTGAGCGTAGAGCCTTTTCCCGCGAAGCGAAGCGAAGCGGGGCGGACATGGCGCGGAATTCCTTTGGTGGGCCGTGCCGCCCTTGCGTAACCTTGCCGGAAACTCCGGCGAAGCCGTGCTGTCCGTTCAAGGAAAACATCGATGCAACGTCGCCTGCTTCCCCTCTGCCTCGCCGCCGGCGCCTTTGCCGGCTGGCTGGGCTTTGCGCCCGCCCAGGCTGAACCCACGCCGGAGGAAATCATCCAGGGTTTTGAGGGCGTGCTGGGCCCGATTCGCACGCATCGGCCGAGCCACCCCAAGGGGCTTTGCGCCGCCGGGCATTTCACCGCGACGCCCGAGGGCACGCGGCTTTCCGT
>CANHTE010000234.1 GCA_947462945.1 Acetobacteraceae bacterium | reverse complement strand
TGCTGGAAATAGGTGAATTGCGTCACCTCCATCCCGTCGCACCAAACCTCCCAGCCCAGGCCCCAGGCGCCGAGCGTGGGGCTTTCCCAATCATCCTCGACAAAGCGGATGTCATGCAGCGCCGGGTCCAGGCCGAGTTCCCGGTAGCTGCCCAGCAGCAGCGCCTGGGGGTCCCGCGGGCTGGGCTTCATGATGACCTGGTACTGATAATAATGCTGCAGCCGGTTCGGGTTCTCGCCATAGCGCCCGTCCGAGGGCCGGCGCGAGGGCTGCACATAGGCGGCGGACCATGGCTGCGGCCCGAGTGCGCGCAGCGTGGTCGCCGGGTGAAAGGTGCCCGCGCCCATTTCCATGTCATAGGGCTGCAGGATCAGGCAGCCCTGCGCCGCCCAATAGCGATGCAGGGTCAGGATCATATCCTGGAAGCTGAGGGGCTTTGTCGTCATGCGGGGTTCTTACCCCGGGCGCACCGCATCGGGGAAGAAGCGCACGCCGGGGGAGGCTGGGCCGCCGCCCATGCCGATAGGCGCGCCATCCGCCCGCCAGCAGGAAGCCCCCTCCATCATGCCGTCGCCGTGGAAGCGGATGGCGCCCATGCCGCCCGCAACATGCGGCACGGCCAGCACCTCATGCCCCATTTCGGCCAGGGCCGCGCGGGTTTCGGCGCCGAAGCCGGGCTCCAGCTCCAGCGGGCCGCCCATGGTCCAGGCGCGCGGCGCCTCCACCGCCTGCTGCACCGACATGCCGTGATCCACCAGATTCATCACCGCCTGGAAGGTCGAGGCAAAGATGCGCAACCCCCCCGGCAGCCCCAGCGCCGCATAAGGCTTGCCATCGCGCCGCAGGATGAGGGGGGACATGGAGGTGGTGACGCGCTTGCCCGGCTCGATGGACTGCGCGAGGCCTGGGCGCGGGTCGAAGAGCGCCATGTAGTTGTTCGGAATCAACCCGGATTCCCGCAGCAGGATCTTCGCGCCGAACAGGCTGTTGATGGTGTGGGTGCAGCAGGCGATGCGCCCTTCATGGTCCGCCACGGTGATATGCGTGGTATTGGCGCTTTCGTGATTGGTCAGGCCGGCGGCCCAGCTTTTCGCGCGTGCCAGGTCCAGGAAGGCGCGCCGCTCGGCCGCGTATTCCTTGCTGATGAGCTTGGCCACCGGCACCTTCAGGAAGGCTGGGTCTGCCGTGGCCACCGCGCGGTCGGCGAAGGCCATCTTCAAGGCTTCCGCGATCAGATGCAGCGTGGCCGGCGTGCCGAAGCCGCAGGCCGCGATGTCATAGGCCTCCAGCAAATTCAGCATCTGGATCACATGCACCCCGCCGGCTGAGGGGGGCGGCGGGCCATACACGTCCACGCCGCGATAGCTGCCGCGCACCGCATCACGCTGGATCACCTTGGCGGCGGCCAGGTCATCCGTCGTGATCATGCCGCCCTTGCGGGCCAGGTCATGGCTGGCCGAACCACCCAGATCGCCCTGGTGCAGCGCATCCGCCCCCTCGGCCGCAATCGCGCGCAGCGTCTCGCCCAGCGCCGCATTCACCAGCCGCGCGCCGGGGGCGAGGGGCGCGTCATCCGGCAGGAAGAGCCGCGCCATGCCGGCATCCAGCCGCAGATCGGCCGCCGTCTCCTGGATGCACTCATTCAGGTATCCGCTGACGATGAAGCCACGCTCGGCCAGGCGAATGGCGGGCGCGATGACATCGGCCATGGAACAGCGGCCATGGCGCTTCAGCGCCGCCTCCCAGGCCAGCAGATTGGCCGGCACCGCGACGGAAAGGCCACCGAGGCTTTGCTTGCGGGGGTCCCGCCCCTCGAACATTTCCGGCCGGGCGGCGAAGGGCGCGCAGGCCATGCCGTCCAGCACCTCATGCCGGCCCTCCGGGTCGGCCAGATGCATCAGGCCGCCGCCGAACAGGCCCACCATCATCGGCTCGCAGACCGAGAGCGCCAGGATGGCGGCCACCGCCGCATCCACCGCATTGCCGCCCTCGGCCAGGATCTGGGCGCCGGCCGCACTTGCCGCCGGGTGGTTGGTGACGACCATGCCGCGCGCGCCCATGGCGGGCTGCTTGCGGGGGGTGAATTGCGTGCCAGCACGCGCTTGCCAATCGCTCATGGGGGAAGGCTCGCCCGCTGGGGTGAAGACGGCAAGGGCAGGGCAAATTTATGCGATACGAATAACTTTAAATTTATTTTTTCGGCCGATAAGGGGTTTCCCACTCTCGGAGTGCAAACATGTCCGTCTCGCGATTTTCCAGCATTTTGACCCTGCGGCGAACGCTGACAGGCGCCGTGCTTGTGCTTGGCTTCGCCTTGAGTGGCACGCTGGGGCTGCAGGCCTGGCGCGCCAAACTTCAGCTCGATGGCGTCCGGATCGAATCGGCGGAAATGATGGGCAGCGTGCGCTTTGGCACCGGCCTGGCCAGCCTGCTGACCGAGCGGCAAGCCATCCTTCTGGTGCTGGCGGGCGAAGCGGGCGCCCAGTCCGGCCAGCGCGCGGAGATCACGCGCCACCGCCAAGCCTCCGCCACGATGGAGGCCGGGCTTGCCGCAGTGCTGCGCATTTCCCCCGGCAGTGCCGAAAACCGCCCCATTGAGGAATTGATGCGCGCCCTTCCGGGCCTGCGCGCGGAAGCGGATCGCCTGATCGCCCAGCCCCTCGCCCAACGCGATGCGGCGGCCCTTCACCGCTACCGGGACGAAAGCCGCCGGCTGATCTCGGCCGCCGGCAATGCCTGGATGGTCCTGCTGCCAAGCGCCGCCGGCCAGGAAGCCGCGTTGCTGCGGCGGGCGGATGTGCTGACACTCTCCTGGCGGCTGCGCGAGGCGGCAGGCCTGACGCGCGCGGCCATTTCTGACGCGCTGGCTTCGGGCCAGGCACCGCCGGTCGAAAGCCTGGCTCACATCGCGCAATGGCGCGGCGCGACGGTTGCGATGCTGGAGGCGCTGGACACGCATGCGCGCTCGGGGCTGTTCCTGCCCGTCGCGGTGCAGGCGATCGAACGCACACGCGGGCGCTTCCTGGCGGAGGATGGCTTCGAGGGCCTGGCGCGCGGCGCTCTTGCTGCCTGGGCGGCGGGGCGTGCGCCGGGCCTGGATGCGGCCCGCTGGATGAGCGCGAGCAACGCTGCCTTTGACGAGATCATCAACCTGATGGCCGCAACCGAAGCCGGGGTGCGCCAATTCAGCGAGACCAAGACCGAGCAGGCCGAGACCGCGATGTGGAGCCAGACAGCCCTGGCTGTGCTCGGCCAGTGCTTCGCCGGCTTGTTCAGCCTGCTGATCAGTCTGCGCGTGACACGTCCGCTGGATACGCTCGCCGTTACGGTGCGCCGCCTGTCCGAAGGTGAGGCTGCTGTCACCATCCCCGGCACCAACCGGGGCGATGAAATTGGCGTGCTGGCCCGCGCCATGGCCGCTTTCCAGGCACAGCAGGCGGAAGCCGCGCGTCAGCAACAACTGGCCGCGCAAGAGCGCGAGGCAGCCCGGGCGGAACAGGATCTGGCCCTCTCCGAGATGGCCAACCGGATCGAAGGCCAAACGCGCGAGAGCTTCGAACTCATCGGCGCCCGCATGGGCAATGTGACGGAGGAGACACTGGGCGTCGCCGCCGGGGCCGAACGGATTTCGGCCGCCGGGCAGGGGGCCGCGCAGGCTGCCTCCCACGCGCTGGCAGCCAGTGAAACCGTGGCGGCCGCCGCCGAGGAGATGGCCACCTCGATCCGCGAAATCTCCGCCCGGATGCAGGAAGCGGCAGGCCTCACGCAAAATGCCGTGGCGGGCACGCGGGGTGGCATCAGCACGATCCGCGGCCTGTCCGATGCAGTGCAGCGCATCGGAAAAGTCGCTGAAATGATTGCCGATATCGCTGCCCGCACCAACCTGCTCGCGCTGAACGCCACCATTGAGGCTGCCCGCGCAGGCGACGCGGGCAAGGGCTTTGCCGTCGTCGCTTCCGAGGTCAAAAGCCTGGCCAGCCAAACGGCGCGCGCCACCCAGGAGATCGGCCAGCAAATCGCCGAGGTTCAGGGCGAGACGATCCGCGCGGTGGAGTCGATCAGCCGCATCGGTGAGACGGTCGAAGGGTTGGAGCAGATCGCCGCGGGCGTTGCCGCCGCGATGGAGCAGCAAGCCGCCGCCACTCAGGAAATTGCCTGCGCCGTGGCG
>CANHTE010000233.1 GCA_947462945.1 Acetobacteraceae bacterium | reverse complement strand
TGACGGGGCGCGCGGGTGGTGGTTGCGCCTATTCGGCGGCGGCCTTGCTGCCCTCGGCCGGGCGACGGACACGCAGGCGGCGAATGCGCCGCGCATCCGCATCCAGGACCCGGAATTCCAGCCCCGAGGCATGGGTGAAGATCTCGCCCCGCGCCGGCACGCGGCCCGCCATGGTCAGCACCAGGCCGCCCACCGTGTCGATATCGGCATGGCGCTCCTCCTCCGTGAGGATGCTGCCCATGCGGGCTTCGAAGCTCTCGATTTCGGTGCGCGCATCCATCTCCAGCACGCCCTCGCCCCGCTCGGTGATCATGGGGGCGCCCACCTCGTCATGCTCATCGGCGATGTCACCCACGATGGTCTCGACCAGGTCCTCGATGGTGATCAATCCATCAATCCCGCCATATTCATCCACCACCAGCGCCATATGCATCCGTGCCTCACGCATGCGCAGCAGCAGGTCCAGCACGGGGACGCTGGGCACCACCAGCAAGGGCTTGCGCAGGATGGCGCGCAGGCTGAAGGGCGCCTGGCGGCCAACGGCGGCGATGATGTCCTTGATGTGCACCATGCCCAGCACGTCATCGAGCTGGTTCTGATAGACCGGGTAGCGGCTATGCCCCTCGCGCTGGATGGCCGCCACCGCCTGATCCAGCGTGAGATCCACCGGCAGCGCGATGATATCCGCCCGTGGCAGCATCACGTCATAGGCCGTGGCGCCGCGCAGCTTCAGCACATTCGACAGGAGCGAGCGCTCATGCGGATCAAGGGTGCGGCCATCGGTGGCCAGGGCGTCCGGCGCCTCGATCAGTTCCTCGACGCGATCGCGCAGGCTTTCCTCGCGCTTGGAAAACAGGCCGCGCAGGCGGCGGATCATGGGGGGGCGGGTTGCAGGATCGGAGGGCATCAGGCGGCCCACCGGTTGCGCCAGGGATTGGCGAAGCCCAAACGCTGGAGGATGCGCGTCTCGGCCCGCTCCATCAGCATGGCCTCGCCCGCCGCCAGATGGTCATGCCCCAGCAGGTGCAGCGTGCCATGCACGATGAGATGCGCGAAATGGGCGGATAGCGCGCGGGATTCGGCCAGGGCCTCACGCCGCACCACGCCGAGCGAGAGCGCCAGATCGCCCAGCGTCAGGCTGCCATAGGGCGCCGGAAAGGAGAGGATGTTGGTCGCCTTCTCCTTGCCACGGAAGCCGCCATTGAGGCGCCGGATCTCGGCGTCATCCGTCAGCAGGATGGTCAGGTGGCCATTCTCGCCCTGATCGGCGAGGGTTGCCTCCACCGTCCGCCGCGCCAGCGCCTCGGTGCGTGGAACGGCGCCACGCCAGCCTGCTGCCGCAAAGACGATCTCGACATTGGCAAGCCCAGAGGTGGAATACCCACCCCCGGGCAGACTACTTCCCGGCGACATTCAACTCCTTCCCGGCAACACGGCCCCTCGTTTCTGGCAAACGAGCCTCATTCGAGGCAGGCCGCGCGCCCTCCATGCGTCCATAGGCCGTCACGATTCGGCCCACGAGCGGATGCCTTACCACATCGCGCTCATCAAAATGCGTGAAACCAATTCCGGGCACATCCCGCAAGATCGAAATCGCCTCGACCAGCCCGGATTTCTGTCCATAGGGCAAATCCACCTGCGAAGGATCGCCCGTGATGGCCATGCGCGTGCCCTCCCCCATGCGGGTGAGGAACATCTTCATCTGGGCGGGGGTGGTGTTCTGCGCCTCGTCCAGGATGGCGAAGCAATGCGCCAGGGTGCGGCCGCGCATGAAGGCCAGCGGCGCGATCTCGATTTCGCCGGCGGCCAGCCGCCGCGTCACCTGCTCGGCCGGCAGCATGTCATGCAGGGCGTCGTAGAGGGGGCGCAGATAGGGGTCCACCTTCTCCTTCATGTCGCCGGGCAGGAAGCCCAGGCGCTCGCCCGCCTCCACCGCCGGGCGGCTGAGCACGATGCGGTCCACCCGCCCCGCCTGCAGCAGCGCGACACCCTGCGCCACGGCCAGATAGGTCTTGCCGGTGCCGGCCGGGCCGATGCCGAACACCATCTCGTGCTTGGCAAGGGTTTCCATATAGGCCGATTGGGCGGGCGTCCGGGGTGCGATGGCGCCGCGCCGGGTGCGAATCTGCGGAATGTCCTGCAAGGGAAGGCGGGGGTCCTGTTCCATTTCACCTTCCGCCATGCGGATCGCGGCCTCCACTTCGGAGGCGCTGGGCGCCTGGCCACGCTCGATCCCGCGCCACAATCCGCGCAGCACCTGTTCCGCCATGCCGGTGCGCTCAGAACTGCCGGTGATGGTGAGGCGGTTGCCACGGCTTGCCAATCGAACCCCGCATCGCTGCTCGATCCGCGCCAGATGCCGGTCATGCTCGCCATACAACAGCGGGAGCAGGGCGTTATCCTCGAATTGCAGCGTCACGCTGCGGCTTTCGGAGGATGGCGGGGAAGCACTCAAGGATGAGTGCGGGCGATTGCGGAGGCCGAGGGCGTTGCTCAAGCGGCTGTCTTCTCCTGTTGGGCCAATTCCCCTGCCAGGGAGTTGGGGTTGCCGGCACGAATGAACACCGGCGCCGTCGTGCCGATGAGAGATAAAGCCCCGGGCACATGCACCGGTTGCAGCCAGGGCGTGCGCCCCGAGAGCTGCCCCGCCTGCCGCCCGGGCCCCGTGAAAAGCACCGGCACGGTCTGGCCGGTGAGGCTGGCGTTGAAGGCGGCTTGCTGGTCACGCAGCAGGGACTGGACCTCCTGCAGGCGGCGATCCTTCGTGGCCTCATCCACCCGATGCGGCGCCCCAGCCGCCGGCGTGCCGGGCCGGGCAGAGTATTTGAAGGAAAAAGCCTGGGCGAAGCCCACGCGGCGGATCAGCGCCAAGGTGGCCGCGTGATCAGCTTCGGTCTCGCCCGGATGGCCCACGATGATGTCGGTGCTCAGCGCCAGATCCGGCCGCGCGGCGCGCAGGCGATCCACCAGGGCGACATATTCCTCGGCCGTGTGGCCCCGATTCATCGCCTCCAGCATGCGGTCGCTGCCGGATTGCACGGGCAGATGCAGGAAGGGCTGCACCGCCGGGATGTCCCGGTGCGCCGCGATCAGCGCGTCATCCATGTCCCGCGGGTGGGAGGTGGTGTAGCGCAGCCGGTCCAGCCCCGGGATTTCAGCCAGCGCCCGCAGCAATCCGGCCAGGCCTGCCGCGTCACCACGCGGCGCATCCTCCGGCCAGGCGCCATGCCAGGCATTCACATTCTGGCCGAGCAGCGTGATCTCCCGCGCCCCCTGCCCCACCAGCTTGCGCGCCTCGGCCAGCACCGCCTGGGCCGAGCGGCTGTATTCGGCGCCGCGCGTATAGGGCACCACGCAGAAGGAACAGAATTTGTCGCAGCCCTCCTGGATGGTCAGGAAGGCGGTGACGCCCTGCGGCGCGCTGGCCTCCGGCAAATGGTCGAACTTCTCCTCGACGGGGAAGTCGGTCTCCACCACGGCGCGGCCGGTGCGGGCGGCGCGGGCCACCATCTCCGGCAGCTTGTGATAGCTTTGCGGCCCCAGCACGATGTCCACATAAGGCGCGCGTGCGGTGATCTCGGCACCCTCGGCCTGGGCCACGCAGCCGGCGACGGCCAGCACCATTTCGCCGCCCGCCGCCTGCTTGGCCTGCTTCAAATCGCGCATCCGGCCCAGCTCGGAGAAGAGCTTATCCGTCGCCTTCTCACGGATGTGGCAGGTGTTGAGGATGATCATGTCCGCGCCCTCGGGCGCATCCACCGGCGCATAGCCCAGGGGTGCCAGCACATCCGCCATGCGGGCGCTGTCATAGACATTCATCTGGCAACCCCAGCTGCGCAGAAAGAGGCGCTTCTTGCCTAAGGGCACATTGGGGGTAGGTGACGTCATGGAGGACCCTCGCTGCCCGCCCATGGGGGGAACCCCGGGGCAATCCAGCGTAAGCACATGCGGAGCCTGAGCCGCGCGGTCAAGAAGAGCGGCCCCGATCCGGCAAGGGGGGCAGACCATTCATCCCGGTCAGGCTGTCAAATCAGCGCCGTATGGGTCAAGCGGATTCAATGCCGGCTGACCTCGCGATTTTGCCGGAGTGCGGCCGCCGTCTCGGTGATGGAGCGGCCAAGCCGGGCGGCAAGGGCCTTGCGGTCGGGAACCGTCTCTGGCGCGAAGCTT
>CANHTE010000232.1 GCA_947462945.1 Acetobacteraceae bacterium | reverse complement strand
TCTCGGGCATCGTTCAGGGCGCACCGCTGTTTTGGAATCTCCGCAAGAGCTGAATTCGCGGCATGGGACTTGCGTAATCTTCCACCGGAACCCCCGCTGGCGCCGAATTGCACGGCAATTGTGCAATTTCGCGCCAGCCCCCGGATGGAGAGATTACCAATGATGCAGCGTCGCCACCTTCTGGGCGCCACCGCCGGCCTATTGGCCACACCGGCCATCGCCTCGGCCCAATCGGGCGCCTGGCCCACCCGCGCGCCGATCCGCCTGGTCGCGCAGTTTCCCCCAGGCGGCCTGGTGGACACGATCACGCGCCTGGTCGCCCCGCCGCTTTCGGCCGCTCTCGGCCAGAATGTGCTGGTGGAAAACCGCGCCGGCGCGGGTGGCGTGATCGGCACGGATTACGTGGCCAAGCAGCCGGCCGATGGCTACACCTTCCTGATGACGCATGCCTCCGTGATGGTCTATTCCGCCGCCACGCTGCCGCGCCTGCCCTTTGACCCGATCAACGACTTCGCCCATCTGGCGCTGCTGGTTGAAGCCTCCAGCGTGTTGCTGGTGCGCGGCGACAGCCCGATCCGGAATTTTGCCGACTACCTCCAGGCGGCCCGCACGCGGCCCACGCGCTTTGGCTCCTCGGGCATTGGCTCGGCGCCGCATATGCTGGGCGCCATGCTGGGTGGCCTGGCCAATCTGAACCAGCTGGACCACGCGCCCTATGCCGGCTCGGCCCCCGCCATGCGGGACCTGCTGGGCGGCCATATCGAGAGCCTGATTGACCCCATCACCACCAATGTGGAGGCGATGAACAACGGCACGCTGCGCGCGCTGGCCATCTCCACCCCGCAGCGCCTGCCGGCCTTCCCGAATGTGCCGACCTTCGCGGAACTCGGCTTCCCGAGCCTGGTGCAGACGCAATGGGTGGGCATCTCCGCGCCCAAGGGCCTGCCGGCGCCGATCGCCGAGCGCATGATGCGTGAAATGCCGGCAGTGATGCGCGCCCCCGCCATCGTCGCCCGCACGACGGAGTTGCAGACCCTGCCGCGCAGTCCGGTCCCGACCGGGGCTGATTTCGTGAGCATCATGACGAGCGAATTGGCCACGGCCCGCCAGGTGGCGCAGCGCTACAACATCCAGGCAGCCAGCTGAGCCTGAAAGCCAGGGCGCGCGCGCCCTGGCGGTATCACCATGAAGCGGGCGGCCCGGTTTCCCGGGCCGCCCCTTTTTGCGTCAGGCGGCCAGCATCAGGCTGCCAGGGCCAGGCGGTCCTTGCGGCACTCCATCAGCGGCTGGATCTTCTGGCCGAAATGATCCAGCCCGATGATGAAATCATCGAAGCAGAGCATGATGCCAGCCACACCCGGCATCGCCGCCACCTCATCCAGCATGCGCGCACAGGAGGCATAGCTGCCGACAATCGTGCCCATGTTGAAATTGATGGGGGAGGGGTTGCGCTGCACGGCCGCGGCCATCGAATTGGCCTCGGTGTTCACATCCTGCGCCGCATGGCCCAGCAGATGCGTCAGCGCCGCGCGGTCCGCGCCCTTCTCGTAGCTGTCCCACTTGGCCATGGCGGCCGCATCGGTCTCGTCCGAGATCACCATGAACAGCATATAGGCCCCCACATCGCGGCCGGTCTTCTTCGCATGTTCCAGCACGCGGGCGGGGACGGCGGCGGATTTGGTGGGCTCATTCACGCCTTCGCCCAGGCAGAAATTGAAGTCGCAATAGGTGGCGCCGAACTCCATCCCGCGGTCGGACTGGCCGGCGCTGACGATCTGGATGGGCTTGCCGGGGCGCGGGCTCAGCTTGCAGTGATCCATCTGGAAGTATTCGCCCTTGAGATTGCTCTCGCCGGTCTCCCAGAGGTCTTTCAGGATCTGCACATATTCCGTGCTGTAATCATAGCGCTTGCCGAAATGCGCATCGCCGGGCCACAGGCCCATCTGGCTGTATTCCACCTTGTGCCAGCCCGAGACAATGTTGATGCCGAAGCGCCCGCCCGAAATGCTGTCAATCGTCGAGGTCATGCGCGCGACAATGGCCGGCGGAATGGTCAGCACGGCGGTTGAGGCGAACAGCTTGATCTTGCTGGTCACGGCGGCCAGGCCCGCCATCAGCGTGAAGCTTTCCAGCCCGTGGTCCCAGAACTCCGTCTTGCCGCCAAAACCATGCAGCTTGATCATCGAAAGCGCGAAATCCATGCCGTAGCTCTCGGCTTTTTGCACCACGGTCTTGTTCAGATCGAAGCTCGGCATGTATTGCGGGGCATTCTCCGAGATCAGCCAGCCATTGTTGTTGATGGGGATGAAGACGCCGATATCCATGACAATCTGCCTTTCGACCGAGGGAGGGTGAAGGGCCGGGACGCCCGGCCTGCCGGCCGATTACCAGCAATTCATGTGCCACCTTCCCCATGGATGCCGTGCTGGACAGCGACACCAGCCACGAACAACAATCCCGCAACCAGCCGGAGGTTCCAGCCATGCAGCTCACCATGCCAGAGGAGATCATTCTTCTGCTCCTCGATGACAGGACGGGCCGGCCCATCGGCCTTCCGGCCCCGGCCGGGGATTACGCGCTGGCCAGTGCCATCCTCATGCAGCTTTCGCTGGAAGGCCGCATTGATACGGACCCCGAGAAGCTCATGGTCATCAGCCAGAAGCCCTCAGGCGATGCGGTGCTGGATGAGGCGATGGCGCTGATCGCAGCGCATCCTGGCCAAAGCGACAGCCGGCACTGGATCGTCGAGCTCGGCAGCCGCGCGGAGGGCTTTCGCGGAATGACGCTGGAGGGCCTGGTGGTCAAGGGTGTGCTGCGCAAGGAGGAGGGCCGGTTCCTCTGGGTTTTCGCGGATCGCCGCTACCCCAAGGCGCCGGAGGGCAAGCTGGATGTGATGGAAGTGCGCGCCCGCCTGCGTGCCGTGATCCTGAGCCAGGAAATCCCCGAGCCGCATGATTCGCTGATGATCGGCCTGGCCCGTTCCGCCGGGATCATCCCCCTGATCCTCAGCGCCACCGAGCAGGAGAGATACGGCAAGCGCGTGGACCAGCTGGCCAATCTGGAAGAGTTGGGCCGCACCCTCTCCAGCGTCACGCGCGAAGTCTATGCGATGATGCTGGCCTTCGCCGGCTCGCACTAGAGCATGCTCCGTTCGCAAGGGCTCACTCCCTATGCTCTAGCTTATTGTTTTTCGTGCATCTTTATCCGTTCAAACGATCCCGTTTGAACGGATGATGCACTAACAGTCGGCCGCCACTGCCCCGAACTCACGGGGTCAGGGGCCTTTCCTTCAAGGCGGGGCTTCGGCCCCCACCTGATCCACAATCCGCCGATAATGCTCAGGCCGCCGATGCTGGGCGAAGTTGAACATCTTTTCCTTGCCCTGCAGGCAATCATCCAGATCCGCTTCGGCCAGGATCACCTCATCGCCCAGCGTCTTGGCCTGGGCCATGATGAGGCCATTGGGGCTGACGATGCAGGAGCCACCGATCAAGCCTGAGCCATCCTCATTGCCCGCCTTGGCGACGCTGACGGCCCAGGTGGCGTTCATATAGGCGTTGGATTGCACCGCCATGGTGGAGTGATGGGTGCGGAGTTCGGCGCTCTCGCCCTCGCCCCCATTGGGATCATAGGCGGCGGAGTTGTAGCCCATCACCATGAGTTCCACGCCTTGCAGGCCATAGCAGCGCCAGCCCTCGGGCCAGCGGCGGTCATTGCAGATCAGCATGCCCATGACGGCGCGGTGCCATTCGCCCGGCCCTCGGAAAGCGGGAAAACCAAGATCGCCATATTCGAAATAGCGCTTTTCCAACTGCTGGAAGCGCGCGCCCGGGCGGGGCTCGACCGAGCCTGGCAAATGCACCTTGCGGTATTTGCCCAGGATCGCGCCATCCGGCCCCACCATGATGGCGGAGTTGAAGCGCTGCCCCTGGGGGGTGAGTTCGGCGAAGCCCAGATGGAAGCCCACGCCCAATTCGCGTGCGCGGTCGAACAGGCGCTGGCAATTGGGGTTGGGCATCTCGCGCTCGAAATAAGTGTCGAGCTCCTGCGTGTTCTCGATGAACCAGCGCGGGAAGAAGGTCGTCAGCGGCAATTCGGGAAAAACGACGAGCTGCGCGCCCTGCTTGGCGGCCGCTTCCAGCAGCGCGATCAAGCGGTCAAGGGTATGGGCGCGCGTGTCGGCGCGCTGAATGGG